>NZ_RAVY01000079.1:0-39288 GCF_003611625.1 Corallococcus sp. CA054B | reverse complement strand
GCCTCGCCGTCGAACGCTCCTTTGAGTTGGTGGCGGCGCTCCTCGCCATTCTCAAGGTGGGCGCGGCCTTCGTCCCCGTGGACCGCAATGCCCCCGTGGAGCGCATCGCGATGCTGCTGGAGGACGCAGGCGTGGACGTGGTGCTCACTCACCAGCCCTTCGCTTCGTTGCTCCCCGCCACCGGCACCCGCGTCTGGCTGGATGCCCAGTCCGAGGAGATTGCCGCGCGGCCCACGCATGCGCCTGAGGTCCGCGTGGACGGTGAAGCCCTGGCCTACGTCATGTTCACCTCGGGCTCCACGGGCCGTCCCAAGGGCGTCAGCGTGCCTCACCGGGGCATCACCCGCCTCGTGCTCGGCAATACCTTCATGCGCTTCGGGCCCGACGAAGTCTGGCTCCAGTTCGCCCCCGTTGCCTTCGACGCCTCCACGCTCGAAATCTGGGGCGCGCTGCTGCATGGCGCGAAGCTCGTCCTCGCTCCGCCGCATTCCCTCTCGCTGGAGGAACTGGCCGCCCAGCTGCGTCACCATCGCGTGACGTCCCTGTGGCTCACCGCCGCCCTCTTCGAGCAGATGGCCCTGCACCAGGGCGAAGCGCTCGCAGGAGTGCGCCAGGTCCTCGCCGGTGGCGACGTGCTGCCTGCCGCCCGTGTGCGCGAGCACCTCGCGCGCATTCCGGAAGGTGCCACCTTCATCAACGGCTACGGCCCCACGGAGAACACCACCTTCTCCACCACCTTCTCCTTGCAGCACGGCACACGTGTCGAAGGCGCCATCCCCATCGGCCGGCCGCTCTCCAATTCCACCGTCTACGTGCTCGACACGCACCTGCATCCGGTGCCCGTGGGTGTCGCTGGTGAGGTGTACGTGGGTGGCCAGGGTCTGGCCTGGGGCTACCTGAACCGCCCCGACCTGACCGCGGAACGCTTCGTCCCCCATCCCTTCGCCGCTACGCCGGGCGAGCGCCTCTACCGCACGGGCGACCAGGCCCGTTGGAGGGAGGACGGCACACTCGACTTCCTGGGCCGCATCGACTTCCAGGTGAAGGTGCGGGGCTTCCGCATCGAGCTGGGCGAAGTCGAAGCCGTCCTGCGCTCCGCCACCGGCGTCAACGAGGCCGTCGTCGTCGCTCGGGGCTCCGACGCGGACAAGCGCCTCATCGGCTACGTCACTGCTCGCGCAGGCCACGCGCTGGACGCGGACTCACTCAAGGCAGGCCTCAAGCAGCACCTGCCCGAGTACATGGTGCCGTCGACCGTCATGGTGCTGGACGCGCTGCCCCTCAACGCCAATGGCAAGGTAGACCGCAAGGCCCTACCCGAACCCGATGCGCACGCCGTCGAAGCCCGGGACTTCGTCGCGCCCCGCGACGCGCTCGAAATGCAGCTCGCCCGTATCTGGGAGGACGTCCTCGGCGTCCGCTCCGTCGGCGTCCGCTCCAGCTTCTTCGAGCTGGGGGGCCACTCCCTGCTCGCCGTGCGCATGGTCGCCGCAGTGCGCGAGCGCCTGGGCCAGTCGATTCCCCTCTCCGTCCTCTTCCAGCAGCCCACCATCGAGCAGCTCGCCCAGGTGCTTCGCGATGACTCGCAGGCCTGGCCGCCCCTCGTCCCGCTGGAGCGCGGAGAGCCTGGGCACCGGCCGCTCTTCCTCGTCCACCCCGGCGGCGGCAACATCCTGGCCTACTCGGAGCTGGCGCGCAGGCTGGGGCCGTCACTGCCCGTCTACGGCCTCCAGTCACGAGGCCTCGACGGACAGCCCGTCGCCGAGTCCATCGAGGAGATGGCCAGCCTCTACCTCGAAGCCATCCGCACCGTGCAGCCCCACGGCCCCTACCAGCTGGGAGGCTGGTCCCTCGGCGGCGTCATCGCCTACGAGATGGCCCGCAGGCTGCGCGAAGCCGGTGAAGCCGTGGACCTGCTCGCCCTCATCGATGCCCACGTCCACGGTCTGACGAAGCCCGCCCAGTCCGAGCCACAGCTCGACTCCGAGGCCCGCGCGAGGCTCGCCTTCGCCCATGCCACCGCCACCGCCTTCGGCCAGGAGCTCTCCGCCCCGGACGAAGCCCTGGCACAGGACGACGACGCGATGCTGGGCCACCTGCTGCAGGAAGGACTCCGGGCGCGCATCCTCGACACGCACTCCGGCCCTGCTCAGCTGCGGGCCCTCTTCAACGTCTTCCGGGCCAACCTCTTCGCCCATGAGAAGTACGCGCCCCAGCCGTACGACGGCACCGCCCTGCTGCTAAGCGCCAGCGAAGCCGCCGCCGGGACTCCGCGTCACCGCGGATGGGAGCCCCTGGTGCGTGGCGGGCTGGAGGTGCATGACGTCCCCGGCAGCCACCACGCCCTGATGCAGGACCCGCACCTCGGGCCTGTCGTCGAGCACCTGCGGTCCGCCCTGGCTGCGCTCACGCCCAACGACGCCACCGGCAGTTGAAGACAACCTCCACTCCGTGTCTGTGATTCAGGCACGGAGTGGGAGGGGTTACGCTCCGGGGCTGGGCCATGGAGCGGAGCGCTGACGCCCTCCTCCACCTGCTCTGCAAGGACCCCTCCAGCGGAACGCGCGGAGCGGATGCGCCAGTTCCTCCAGACTCACGCGCCCCACTGCGCCCCGCTCCACCGGCTGCCCGCGCGGGCGGAAGTCTAGAGCTTCAGCCGCTTGAACACGGGCTCGGGGATGCTCTTGATGATGAGCATGATGAGCGCCCAGAAGCCGGGCACGTAGACCTCGTTCTTGCGCCCGTCCGCGGCCTTCAAGAGGCCGCGAGCCACCTGCTCCGGCGACGCGAAGAGCTTGTTCTTCGGCACATGGGCCGTCATCGGCGTGTCCACGAACCCGGGCTTCACCGTCACCACCGCCACGCCGGACTTCGCCAGCCGGTTGCGCAGGCCCTGGAGGAACACGCTCAGCGCGCCCTTGGACGCGCCGTAGACGTAGTTGCTCTGCCGGCCCCGATCTCCCGCCACCGACGAAATCACCACCAGCGTGCCGGCCTTCTGCGCCTCGAAGCGGTTGGCCAGCTCCGTCAGCAGCGACGCGGCGGAGAGGAAGTTCGTGCGCAGCACCAGCTCCGTCGCCGCCCACGAGCGCTGGCTCTCCGCCTGGTCTCCCAGCACGCCATGCGCCAGCACGGCCCCGTCCAGTCCGCCCAGGGCCTGCCACGCGCGCTCCACCAGGCTCGCGTGCGCTTCGCAGTCGTTCAAATCCAGCGCGCGGAACTCCACCTTCTGCGCGCCGCGCGTGGACGCGTCCCGGGCCACCGCCTCCAGGTTCGCGGCGTTGCGGCCCACCAGGTACAGCGACGCCCCGCGAGCGGCGAGCAGCCGCACCGTGGCCTGGGCAATGGCGCTCGTGGCGCCGAGGACGATGACTTTCTTCATGGGAGGGCGGCCTGACGGTCTTCCTGCGCGGGCAGGGGCAGCGACACCGGGTTCACCCGGCGCCAGAAGGAGGACGAGAACGCGGGATCGATGTACGCGGAGAACTGCTCCCGCTTGGGGAAGTACGCCGCGAAGCTCTCCGGACTCATGCGCGCATCCTTGGCCGGGTACACCGCCCCGCCCGCTTCGCGCGTCACGCGATCCAGCGACTCCACCAGCTTCCACGTCTTCTCCCCCTGGTTGGCGAAGTCCAGGGCCAGCGTGTATCCGGGGCGAGGGAAGGACAGCCACCCGGGCGACGGCAGGTCGCCAAACGTCTTGAGCACGGACAGGAAGCTGGGCAGCCCGCCCCGGGCGCTGCGCTCCAACAGCTCCTTCAGCGCGTCGCGCGCGGTGGCGTGGGGCACCACGCACTGGAACTGGAGGAAGCCCCGGCGACCGTAGATTCGGTTCCAGCCGTACACGCTGTCGAGCGGGTAGAAGAACGGATCGTAGTGCACGAGCCGGGGGGACGGCTTCATCCGCTCCCGGTGGTAGTACAGGAAGTTGAACGCGGACACCGACAGCCGGTTGAGGCAGAAGCCCGGCAGGTCGATGGGCACCGCGAGCCCGCTGCGATGTGACAGGTGGCTCTTCGCCAGGGGCAGCCGGTCGAACTGCGTGGGCGCGAAGTTGCCCCGGTAGAACAGGCCACGCCCCAGCTTTCGCCCCCGCGCCAGGCAGTCCACCCATGACACGGTGAATTCGGAGTCCGCCTCGGACTCCGCGGACACGCGCATGAAGCCGTCCAGGTTCTCGAACGGGACGGTCTCCTGGATCACGAAGGGGTTGCGGATGGGCGTGAGCTGCACCTCCGCCCAGGTGACGAGCCCGGTGAGCCCCAGCCCGCCAATCGTCGCGCCGAACCAGTCAGGGTTCTCGTCGGGCGAGCACATCCGGCGGCTGCCGTCCGAGCGCACCAGCTCGAACCTGCGCACGTGCCGGCCGAACGTCCCGACCCGGTGGTGGTTCTTGCCGTGCACATCGTTGGCGATGGCACCGCCCACCGTGACGAACTTCGTGCCCGGCGTCACCGGCAGGAACCAGCCGCGCGGCACGGCCAGCCGCAACAGCGTGTCCAACGACACGCCCGACTCGCAGCGCACCACGCCCGTCGTCGGGTCGAAGTCGATGAGCCGGTCCAGGCCCGCGGTGAGCAGCACCGTGCCCCCGCCGTTGAGACAGGAGTCGCCGTAGCTGCGGCCCAGGCCTTGCGGCAGGACGGGGCCGTCCACCCGGGGCAGCGCATCCGAGCGCCACGTCAGCGCGCGCGTCCGCTGCTCCACGCGGGGGAAGCGGCCCCAGGAATCCGACGTGCTCATCGCCAGGCTCCCGTCACGTCGCCACCCACAGCACCAGCGCGGCGACCGCTCCCACGACGTAGCTGACGCGGTCCCTCAGCGCGAAGACGAGCGGGTCCTCGTTCACGAGCCCCCGGTGCGCCAGCAACCAGATGCGCCCCACCCAGTACAGCATCACCGGGCACAGCAGCCACAGCCGCTCCGGATGGGCATACAGCGCCGTGACCTCCTTGCTGGTGATGTAGAGGGCCAGCACCAGCACCGACACCTGGCCGGACGCCGCGCCCAGGCTCGCGAGCTGCTCGTAGTCCTGCGCCAGGTAGCCGCGCCCGTGGGCGGACACCTCGTTGGACTGGCGCAGCCGCCGCACCTCGCTCAGCCGCTTGAGCAGGGCCAGCGACAGGAAGAGGAAGGTGCTGAACATGAGCAGCCAGCTCGACGTGGGCACGCCCACCGCCAGCGCGCCACCGAAGATGCGCACCGTGTAGAGGCCCGCCAGCACCAGCACGTCCAGCATCACCACCTGCTTGAGCCGCAGCGAATACGCGAGCGTGAGCACGAAGTACGCGGCCAGCAGCCCGGAGAACGACAGGGGCAGCGTCGCCAGCGCCAGCGCCGCGGCACCCACCAGCAGCAGCGGCGCCATCATGACGCCGGCGCGCACCGGCAGGGCCCCGGACGCGAAGGGCCGCAGTGACTTGGACGGGTGCCGCCGGTCCGACGCCAGGTCCAGCAGGTCGTTGATGATGTACACGCTGGACGCGCAGAGGCTGAACGCAAGGAACGCCAGCACCGCACGCGGGGCCATGCCGCCCTGGGTGGCCTTGTGCGCCGCCAGCACCGGCACGAACACGAGCGCGTTCTTCGCCCACTGATGCACCCGCAGCGCCTTCACCCAGGGGCGCAGCCCGCCAGGAGGGGCCTCGAAGACGCGGTGCACGGGGCGGCCCAGTCCCTGGGCCTGGCGCAACACACCCGCCGGCGCATGCACCACGATGACCTGCCGGCACTCGCGCCACAGGTGCAGGTCCACCGCGTCGTTGCCCGCGTAGTCGAAGCGGCCCAGCAGCTCGCGCAGCCGCTCCAGCTTCCGCGCGCCGGACAGGTTCACCCCGCCTTCACTGGCGACCACGGTGTGGAAGAGGCCCAGGTGGGCGGCCACCGCGTCGGCGATGCTCCGGTCCGCGGCCGTGGCGAGGACGAGCCGCCGGCCCCGGGCGTGCTCCTCGCGAAGGAAGGCCACCACCTCCGCGTTGTACGGCAGCGAGGTGACGTCCAGCCGCGCGCGGCGGGCCACCTCCGCCTTGAAGAAGGCCTTGCCCCGGAGCACCCACAACGGCACCAGCAGCAGCAGCCACGGCGCGTGCTTGAGGAGCACGAGCAGGTTCTCGTGCAGCGTGTCCGTGCGCACCAGCGTCCCGTCCAGGTCGACCGCGAGCGGGACGCCGGGGGCGTCATCGGGGATGGGAGCTTGAGGCTGCATGAAGGGGGCCCGCAGGGTAGCCCAAGGGCCCGGGGCGTCCACCGTTCCGTGCCCCTCCAAAGGCCAAAGCCCTTCCAGACGACGGTCCTCCTGGCCGCCGCCCGGACGGGAAGGCGTCTCCTCCGAGCCTCAGAGCGACTTCAGGAAGGCGAGCAGCGCGGCCCGGTCCTCCCGGGGCAGCCGCACGTAGCGAGCCTGCGCGGGGGCCGCCTCCCCTCCGTGCCAGAGGACGGCCTCTTCCAGGGAGCGGGCCCGGCCGTCATGCAGGAAGCGGGTGTGCCGGTTGACGGCCTCCACCAGTCCAATGCCCCACAGCGGCGGCGTGCGCCACTCGCTGCCCGTGGCCAGCCCGTCCGGACGCCCGTCCGCCAGGCCCTCGCCCAGGTCGTGCAGCAGCAGGTCCGTGTAGGGGTAGATGACCTGACGGGAGAGCTCGTCGAAGCCCTCCACGGGCCCCGTCTCCTGGGGCGTGTCCACGTGGCACGCCGCGCAGCCGATGGCGCGGAAGACGGCGTGGCCCCGCTGGACCTCCGGCGCCTCCCAGTCGCGCCGCTTGGGCACGGCGAGCAGGCGCATGTAGATCATCAGCAGGTCCATGTCGTCCTGGGACACCTCCGGTTCACCCGGCGCGTCCCGGCCCTGCTCCTGGCGGTAGAGCGTCGTGGTGACGCCCATGTCCGCGACGAGCGCATGCGCCACCTGCTGGCGCAGCGTGGGCTGGTTGGCCTTCCACCCGAAGCGGCCCAGGCGCGTCTCGCCCGTCTCCACGTCGAGCACCCGGTTGACCCGGCCGGAGATGCCGTCCTGGTCGCGGTCCTCGGGGTCGGCGCGGGCCACGATGTCGGCCTCCGGCAGCGCCTCCAGCAGGCCCAGTCCGAAGTTCACGGGCGACACCCGGGCGGAGAACAGGGCGCCGTCGCCCAGGGGGCCGTGCACCAACCCCTGGAACTGGTAGCGCGGGCGCACGAGCGAGTACGGCTCACCGGTGGCGAAGGTGCCGCGCGTCTCCTCGAAGTCGACGCGGACGTGACCCTCGGGGACCTGGCCCTCCACGGCGTGCGCGTCCAGCTGCATGCCATACAGCGGGTGGGGACCGGCGCCGTCGGGCGCGCTCAGCTGGAACGCCAGCGAGACGGGCGCCTCCGTGGGATTCGCGGGCGGCTGGCCCCGGCCGTCCTTCACGTGGCAGGTCATGCAGCCGGTGGCGCTGAAGAAGGGACCGGCCACGGCGGCGCGCAGGCGCGAGTCGCTCCAGTCGCGGTCGAAGACGCCCTTGCCCGCGTAGAAGTCCGGCCAGCGCGAGCGCGGCATGTTCATGGGCGCGCGCCCGAAGGCGTTGCGGCCGGTGTCCGCCACCGTGGTGGCGCCGCCGGACCGCTCCACGTGCGGCAGGACGACGGGAGGCAGCGCGCCCAGCACCAGGGGTTCGGGGCGGCGGACGACGGTGGCCCACGCGGCGCCGATGAGCAGCGCTCCGGCGGAGATGCCAGCGAGAGACCAGGGCACGCGCATCGTCACGACTCCTCGACGGAAAGACAAAGACAGACAGACACCACCGGGCGGGAACACGGAGCTCCCGCCCGGCGGAGGAACAGCTTACTTCTCCTGGCCGAAGGACTCGCCCGTGACGAGGAAGTCCGTCGCGCTGGCGTTCACGTCGATGCCGGAGAAGTGGCGGTACGGGTAGGCACCGTCGCCAATCTCCTCGACGAACTCCGCCGTGTCGCCGACGACGGTCTTGCCGTCCGCGCCCCGGACGGAGAACGTCGTGTTCGGCGAGCCAATGCGCCAGCCGCAGGCACCGTCGAGGCTGCGGTCACCGCCGTGGAGGTAGGAACGGTAGGAGAAGAAGTGCCAGTGGGAGTTCCACCAGTTCACGAAGGACCACCAGTCGTAGAACGTGATGGAGAAGGACGCAGGCTGGTGGGTGGTGCTCACGAGCCGGCCGTCGCGGTACACGTTCATCCGGTAGTTGCCCTCGGACGAACCGGTGAAGCCCGGCGTCACGCTCACCTGGCGATCGGCGCTGGAGGTGATGCGCAGGGTGCTGACGACCTGATCGCCGTCACGCGCGGCCAGGGTGATGCTGCCATTCTGGCTGCCCACGCGGATCTGGGCTTCCTGGGACCAGGTGATGCCGGCGTTGAACGTGCTGGAGACGCCGTCCGTCTTCGCGTCCTTCAGCCCGTTGACCTGCACGCCCTTCTCGGAGGTGGCCAGGGTCGCGTTGCCCTTGGCGCAGGTGGTGATGCCGTCGAACCGCTGTACGCAATCCGCCTTGGCGGACAGCGGCGCGGACTGAGAACCTTCGGGAGACTGCGTTGGCTCACCCTGGCAACCAGCCACCAGGCTCAGGAACGCAGCCGCCAGGAGGCGACTCGTCATCTGCAGGTGCATGTGTGGGACCTCGACTGTGTGGGGGACACTGTCTGCTTCACTCACAACGGACGGAGACGCGGGGGCCCGGCAGGCGGATGCAGGGGGAAGCACCGGACGCGCGCTCCAATCCGTCCACCTGCACCTGCCACGCCACATCCCAAGGTATTGAGGCTTTCCTCGGAAGGCCCCGTTGCGGATGACACGGGTGTCGTGGCCGCTGTAGCGCCGCCAGTTACAGGAGCACGGGAGCGTGTGTCCCTCAGTGTCACAGCCACGCGCCCGGTTGCTTGCGCCAGGCGCGGCACGGGGCTAGGGAATCGCCCCTCGTATGTCGGCGCTCGCGGAACTGCTCGAAGCCATCCGGGAGGAGTCAGGCCCGGCCACGTGGTCCGCCGGACAGGCCCTCTCTCGCGCGGGGGTCGTGTCGGTGCAATCCGTGGACGAGGAAGAGGTCGTCCTGCGGGTCCGCATCCCCGGCCGCCCCACCCCGCTCACCACGACCCTCTACCCCGAGGACGAAATCTGGGAGTGCGACTGCCGGGGGAAGGTGGACCCCTGCGAGCACGTCATCGCCGCGGCCATCGTCCTGCGTCAGGCGGAAGGAAGGAAGGCCACGGCGGCGGCCTCCCCTGCCCGTCCGGGCCCCACCTCCGCGGCGCCGCGCCCCGGCGCCACGCCGAAGACGGAGCGGCTGGTGTACCGCTTCAAGCGCGCGGACGGAGGACTCCAACTGGAGCGGCTGGTGGTCCGGCCGGACAACACCGCGCGGCTGCTGGCCCGGAGCCTCGCGTCCGTGCTCCAGAACCCCGTGGAGGCCGCGCGCATCCACGTGGATCCGTGTGATCTGCTCGCGGACAAGCTGCTCGCGCAGCCCACAAGGGGCGCGCTTCCTCAGAGCAAGCTGGACGCCCTGCTGCACGTGCTGGAGAAGGCGCGCACGGTCCTCTTCGACGGCGCGCTCGTCTCCGTCTCCAACGAGCCGCTCCTCCCGCGAGTCACCGTCGAGGACCGGGGCGAGCAGACCGTGCTCAAGGTGGAGAAGGATCCGCGCATCAACGAGCTGGTGAGCCCCGGCGTCGCGCTGTGCGCGGGTGCGCTCTGCCGGCTGGGAGAGCTGTCGCTCACCGGCGCGCGGCTGGAGAACCTGCCCCAGGAGCGGGCCTTCGCCCCGGAGCAGCTGGCGGACCTGACGAGCAAGGTGCTGCCGGACTTCGCGAGGCGCATGCCGGTGGACGTGAAGAGCCGGCGGCTGCCGCCCATCGACCGGACGCTCAAGCCGCGCATCTCGCTGGAGCTGGACAAGCTCGACACGGGGCTCTCGGTGCTGCCCACGCTGGTGTACGGCTCGCCGCCCACCGCGCGCATCGACAACGGGAAGCTGGTGTACCTCCAGGGCGCCGCGCCGGTGCGCGACGAGCCCACGGAGACGAAGCTCATCCACCAGCTGAGGGACGAGCTGAACATGGCGCCGGGCCGGCGCGTGACGGTCCACGGCAAGGAGGCCGTGCAGCTCGCGGACAAGCTGCGCAAGTGGCGCGGAGGCCTCACGGGCAACGCGGCGGGAGTGGTCAGCCCGGACGTGAAGCTCAGGCCGATGCTCACGCTGGACACGGCCGCCACCGACGCGGGCGTGCCGCGAGTGGGCTTCTCGCTCGACTTCCAGGTGGAGGGCCTGGGCCCTGGAGAGAAGCGCACCGTGGACGCGGGCGCGGTGATGCGGGCCTGGGAGGAAGGACTGGGCCTGGTGCCGCTGGAGGGCGGAGGCTGGGCGCCCCTGCCCACGGGCTGGCTGAAGGCCCACGGCCAGCGAGTGACGGACCTGCTGTCCGCGCGCGAGCGGGACGGACGGCTCGCGAACCACGCCATCCCGCAGCTCACCGGGCTGTGCGAGGCATTGGAGCACCCCGCCCCGCCCGTCATGGAGCGGCTCGCGCCCCTGGTGCAGGGCTTCGAGAAGCTCCCCGAACCCCACCTGCCCAAGGACCTCACCGCGACGCTGCGCCCGTATCAGCTGCAGGGCGTGAGCTGGCTCACCTTCCTGAGGCAGGCGGGCCTGGGAGGCGTGCTGGCGGACGACATGGGTCTGGGCAAGACGCTGCAGACCATCTGCACGCTGGGCCGGGGGACGCTGGTGGTGGCGCCCACGAGCGTGCTGCCCAACTGGGAAGCGGAGGTGAAGCGCTTCCGCCCGTCGCTGAAGGTGTCTGTCTATCACGGCGTGGGGCGCACGCTGGACGAGTCCGCGGACGTGACGCTCACCACGTACGCGCTGCTGCGCCTGGACGCGGCCATCCTCGCGGCGAAGACCTGGGACACGGTGGTGCTGGACGAAGCGCAGGCCATCAAGAACCCAGACAGCCAGGTGGCGCGAGCGGCGTATGAGCTGGACGCGGGCTTCCGCATCGCGCTCAGCGGCACGCCCATCGAGAACCGGCTAGAGGAGCTGTGGAGCCTGATGCACTTCACCAACCGGGGCCTGCTGGGCGGGCGCAAGGCGTTCGAGGAGCGCTGGTCCCGGCCGGTGTCGGAGAACCAGAAGGGCGCCGCGGAGGCCCTGCGCGCGCGCATCCGGCCCTTCGTGATGCGCAGGCTCAAGCGCGACGTGGCGCCTGAACTGCCACCGCGCACGGAGGCCGTGCGGCACGTCACGCTCACGGAGCAGGAGCGAGCCGTCTACGACGCGGTCCATGCCGCGACGCGCGAGGAGGTGGTGTCGCAGCTCGAAGAGGGCGGCAGCGTGCTGAAGGCGCTGGAGGCGCTGCTGCGGCTGAGGCAGGCGGCCTGTCATCCGGCGCTGGTGCCGGGGCAGCAGGCGAGGACGTCCTCGAAGGTGCAGGCGCTGGTGGAGGCGCTCGGCACGGCGGTGGCGGACGGGCACAAGGCGCTGGTCTTCTCGCAGTGGACGTCAATGCTGGACCTCATCGAGCCCGCGCTGACCGAGGCGGACATCGGGTTCATCCGCCTGGACGGCGGCACGGCGAACCGGGGCGCGGTGGCGGCGTCCTTCCAGGACGAGAAGGGAGCGCCCGTAATGCTCATCTCGTTGAAGGCGGGAGCGACGGGGCTCAACCTGACGGCGGCGGACCACGTCTTCCTGGTGGATCCGTGGTGGAACCCGTCGGTGGAAGCGCAGGCGGCGGACCGGGCGCACCGCATCGGGCAGCAGCGCCCGGTGATGGTGTACCGGATGGTGTCCCAGGGCACGGTGGAGGAGAAGATCCTCCTCTTGCAGGAGAAGAAGCGAGCCCTCTTCGAAGCCGCGCTCGGAGGCGCCACGGGCGGAGGCGCCGCGCTCACGCGAGCAGACCTCATGCAGCTCTTGGATTGAGGCCATTCCGCGGCGGGGTGGAGGGCGGCAGTCCCCTCCCCCGCTGTGCCTGCGTGGGGCCGGTGACGCTGAACGTCACGCGGAGCATGCGCATCGTCTCGGAGGACAAGCTTCAATCCGAGAGGGAGTCACAGCATGCCAGCATCCATTCCCGAAAAGATGAGGGCCGCGGCGCTCGACCGCTTCGGCGGCCCGGAGGTCCTGGGCATCAAGACCATCTCCGTTCCCACCTGTGGCGACGATGAAGTGCTCGTGCGAGTAGCGGCGGCGGGAATCGGTGCCTGGGATTGGATGGAGCGTGAAGGACAGATGGCCGAGATGATCCCAGGCGGCCCGAAGTTCCCCTACGTGCCCGGAGCCGACGGCGCGGGAGAAGTCGCAGCGGTGGGCAAGAACGTGAAGGACCTCAAGGTCGGAGACCAGGTGTACGGGTCCGCGTTCATGAGCACCAAGGGGGGCTTCTACGCGGAGTACGTCGCGGTGAAGGCGGACCTGGCTGCGAAGGTGCCCAAGGGCTTGAAGGTGGAGCAGGCGGCGGTGCTCGCCGCGGACGGACTCACGGGGCTCCTGGGCCTGGAGGAGCACCTCCAGCTCAAGCCAGGGCAGAAGCTGCTCGTCTTCGGCGCCAGCGGAGGCATCGGGCACATGGTCGTGCAGCTCGCGAAGAGGCTGGGAGCGAAGGTGCTGGCGGTCGCGTCCGGACAGGACGGTGTGGAGCTGGCACGAAGGCTGGGAGCGGACGCGGTCGCTGAGGGACACCAGGAGGACCTGGAGAAGGTTTGCCGGGACTTCGCGCCAGACGGCTTCGACGCAGCGCTGGTACTGGCCCGGGGAGACGCCGCCGAGCCCCTGCTCCGAAACGTCCGCAAGGGAGGGCGCATCGCCTACCCGAACGGGGTGGAGCCGGCACCCAAGGGCCCGGAGGGCATTGAAGCCAAGGCCTACGACGGCATTCCCACCCCCCAGCTGATGAAGCGGCTCAACGAGTTGATTGAGGCGGGGCCGTTCCATCTGGAGATTGGCCGTCTCTACGCGTTGGAGGAGGCCGCGAAGGCCCAGCAGGAGGTGCTCAAGCACCACCTGGGCAAGTACGCGATGAAGATCCAATGACGCTCAATGCGGTCCAGCGTCCTTCGTGGCTGTGCTGAGCATCCGCACCGCCACGGAGCGACATTCCGAGCAGACGACCCCGGTGCGCTCCCAGTGCACCTGCGCCTCCAGCTCACCGGGGTCCTCGGAGCCTTCGTCCAGCCGTCGGACCAGCGCCGCGAGCGCCTCCGCGGGATTGCCCTCCAGGTCATCCGAAGGGTCGAGCAGGTCCTGCTCCCCTTCCAACACCAGACTGAAGCGGTAGTAGACGGCGTGCGCGGCGATGACGCGTCCGCACGTCGCACAGGCCTTGGGTTGCGGTCCCGTCATGCTGACAAGGATATCAGGAAGCGCACCTGGCGCAGGCTTGTCAATGCCGGTGACGTACCTCCTATGGGGAATACAGAGCGCTTCTGGCGCTCTGTAGGGTTGTCGCGTCCGTGCCCACTTGAAAGGGCGGCGCGTCAGGCACCGCGAGCAGAACTGGCACGGTCGGAAGGGGCTTCCCATGATCCGGATGCTGCACACCGCCGATTGGCAGATGGGCCTGCGAGCGAAACATGCCGCGGGCGCCGCCAGCGCGATTCGTGACGCGCGACTGGACGCCGCGCGCCAGCTCATCCAGACGGCAAACTCCCGAGGAGTGGACGCGGTCGTGCTCGCGGGCGACATCTTCGAAGACAACACAGTCGGAGATCGCCAGGTCCATGAGGTCCTGAAGGTCCTCAAGGCTTCCCGGGCGCCGGTCTACGTCCTCCCCGGCAACCACGACCCGCTGAGCCCGGACTCCGTCTACCTCCGTCCGTCGTGGAAGGGGCGTCCCGCCCATGTCCACATGCTGGATTCGGACAAGGGGGTCTCCGTCCCCGGTACCGAAGCCCTCCTCATCCCCGCGCCGCTGCGGCAGAAGAAGGGGCTGAAGGACCCGACCGCGGACTGGGGACCGCGTGTCGAGGGCAAGGACATCCGGATTGGAGTGGCGCACGGCTCGCTTCGCATTGAAGGCAAGCATTCCGCAGACGACTTCCCCATCGCTTTGGACGCCGTGACGCGCAGCAACCTCGACTACCTGGCGCTGGGTCATTGGCATGGCCAGTACATCCACCAGAACCGCGCGGCCTATTCGGGGGCACACGAGGCCACCAAATTTGGCGAGGACGGCGCCGGCCAGGCCCTCCTGGTGGAGATTGCCTCCCATGGAGCGATGCCGAAGTTGACGCCAATCCCCACAGGCACGCTCACCTGGAAGACGCTGGAGCTGGATTTGAGCCTGGGAGGCGGGCTGGAGCTCGCACGGGTGCGCACCGCCGTGTCGGAGTGGACGAGCCCGGAGAAGACGCTGTTGCGCCTGCGCACCCGGGGAACGTCGTCGGAAGAGGACACGGCCGCCCTGAGAGTCCTCGTGGACGAGATCCAGGGACAGGGGCTCCTCCACATCGAGCTCGACCGGCAGGACATTCCTCGCGCCGCGGCGGAGGGGCGGCTGGCGGAGCTGGCACCGTCCAGCGCCCTTCTCACCGCCCTGCTGGAGCGCCTGAACGCGAAGGCGCCCCTGCCAGGGCTGTCCATCACGCCTGAAGGCATTCACCCCGCGGCCCGGCAACTGCTGTCCGAGCTCGTCATGGAGGTCTGGAAATGATCATCCGGCGCCTTCGCATCCAGAACGTCCGCTGCTTCCGCAATCCCATCGAGCTGTCCGGACTCGGGCTGGGTGTCCATGTCATCCACGCCCCTAATGAGACAGGCAAGTCCAGCCTCATCCTGGCCATCGCCCGAGCGCTCTTCGATCGCTACTCGTCCAAGGACCGGGCCATCCACCAACTCCAGCCCTGGTCAACCGGGCTGTCCCCTCGCGTTACGCTGGAACTCGAAACCGGAGGGAAGCGCTATCGGCTGGAGAAGTCCTTCCTGGACAACGCCTCCAGCCAGCTCAGCGAGTGGACCGGAACCCGCTTCGAGCACCTCGCCGACTCGCAAGACGCGGACGACCGCGTGCGGGGCTTCCTTACCGCCACCGGACCGGGGAGCGGCGCCACGAAGGTCGGGCATTGGGGCGTGGCGCGACTCCTGTGGCTGAACCAGGTTCCAGAACGCCATGAGCTTCCGGGCCTGGATGGCTCCCTCAAGGCAAGGCTCCTGGAGACCATGGGCGTCGCGGCCCTGAGCCCCGAAGAGCAAGCCCTGATCAAGGCGGTGGAGGCCACCTGCGGCCGGTTCTTCACGCCGAAGACCCAGAAGCCTGTCGCGGGCAGCGAGCTCATCCAGCACGAGGAGAAGATCAGGGACCTGAAGGCGACCGTCGCCAGGCTGATGCAACGCAAGGATGAAACCAGCCGCAACGCAGATGACATCACCGAAAACCGTTTGCACCTGACGTCGCTGTTGCAGGAGAAGGACAGTTACACGACGCAGCTCAACGAGCTCCAGGAGCGCATCGAGGAAGAGGAACGCCAGGAGCAGGCCCTCACCCTGTGCCGCAAGGACGTCGAGAGACACCGTCAGCAGTGGCACGACCTGGACCAGAAGCAGCGCACCCTGCGGGAGCTCCAGGACAAGGCGGCGAAGCAGGAAGCGCTCGTGGCCCAGAAGCAGCCCGCCGTCCAGCATGCGCAGGAAGCGCTCAAGGCCGCGGAAGCCGCGTCGCAGGGGGCCCGGGAGCACCTCAAGGGCGCGCAGGCCGCCGCGGAGAAGGCAGAGCAGCGGCTGGAGCGGGGACGGCTGCTGGCGAAGGCCCTGGAGGTCCGCGAAGGGCAGAGTCAGGCGGAGGGGCACATCAAGCAGGGGCTGCGGCTGGAGGCCGCGCTTCAGGGCAGTCTCAAGAAGACCGCTGGAAGCACCCTGTCCGAAGCCAGCGTGAAGCGCGCGGAGGACCTGGAAAAGAAGCTGCTGCTGGCTCAGAGCAAGCTGGACGCCCAGGCCATTGAAGTCTGCTTCACGGCGGAGAGCCCCCGGGTCATCGAATGGGAGGAGCATGGGGCGGCCCGCGAACACAAGCTCGCCAAGGCCGAGCAGATGCGCTTCTCCGGCGTGACGTCGGGTGAACTGCGCATCAAGGGCGTGGGAACGTTGAGCGTCCGCACAGGCGCGGACGAGCTCGGCAAGCTTCAGTCGGACGTCGACAAGTGCCGCAAGGAGCTCGCGCGCCGTCTGCACGAGCACGGAGCCAAGGACCTGGCCGGACTGCGCAAAGCCTGGGAGGAGCAGCGGGCCGCGGCCCAGGTCCACCTCCACCACCAGGAAGCACTCCAGTCCTTCCTGGATACAGTGGGAGTCACCGGCATCGACGCATTGAGGGAGCGGCAACGCGCGTTGGCGGGAGAGCTGGGAAGCCTGGCGACGCAGCTCGGCCTCGCCGTCGATGCGCTCACGCCCCAGCAGGCAGCCGACATCGAAGCCCTCTCCGAAGCGCTGAAACAAGCTCGGCGCGAGGTGAAGCTCCGGGAGAAGATGCGGGACGAGACCGACTCGCGGTTCCGGCTGGCGGACCAGCAGCACCGGACCCTCACCCTCGAACAGGAGCGCGCGATCCAGAGCGCGAGGACCCTCCAGCAGACCCTGCAATCGCAGTTGGACGAGCTGGGCTGCTCCCTCGACGAGCTCGACACCCAGGTCGAACGTGCGGAAACCGAGGTCCAGCGCCACGAGGCCAAAGCCCGGAAGCTGGAGGCCGCGCTGCCCGTCCCCGAACAACGCGCGACGGCCCAGCGGGGCAAGCTCCAGCAGGCCCTTGGGCGCATCCAGGAAGAGGAGCAGGCCAGCCAGGCGCGGATCATCCGTGCGGAGGCGATGATCGAACAGGCGGTGGCCGAGGACCTCTACACACAACTGTGCGAGGCCGAGGAGGAACTGGAGCAGGAGCAGCAACGGCACAACCAGGCTCACCAGCGGGCCGAGGCTGCCAAGGCATTGCGAGCGCTGACGACCGCTTGGCAAGAGCAGGTGAGTTACTCCTTCGTGAGCCCCATCGAGGAAGCAGTCCATCGCCGGCTGAAGTTCATCCGGGGCGAGGACGCGTCCGGTCGCATCCAACTGGATGCCGACTTCGGGGAAGCGCAGATGCGGACTGACACCGGGTCGAAGCCCCTCGAATCCTTCTCCTGGGGCACTCAGGAGCAGACCCTGTTCGCACTCCGGCTGGCCATCGGCGACCTGCTGTCCACGCAGGGCCCCAGGCCGGAGCCTCAGCTCGTCGTGCTGGACGACGCCCTGGTCAACACGGACGCGGGTCGGCACCGGCGGGCATTGGAGCTGATTGAATCCGCGGGAGAGAAATTGCAGGTCCTCATCCTGACTGCCTTCCCTGAGCGCTACCGGACCCTGCAGAACATGAAGTCTTTTGATTTGAAGGCCCTTGCACAGGCATCCTGAACAGACAACCTGGGAGTCGACATGCTCGCCGCGGAGCTTCACGGAAAGCTGGGAGACGGAACGAACGCCAGGGACCGGATGGAGGACGTCCTCACGTCCAGTGTCTTTGGCCTCCTTCGATGCATGGAGTCACCGGACCTGCTCGTCACCTGGCTCGGAGAATCACGCTCCGCTGTCGATGGCGCTGGCCGCCTGGTGACCGGAGCCGTCCACTCAGCCGACATCCATCTCTGGCCACGTCTCCGCACCCGGGAACTGGATGTACTGGTCCTGCTGCGCGGCCCCCTGGGACTGCATGTCATTGGCATCGAGTGCAAGTACGCGTCGGGCAAGAGCAATGCGTCCGTGGATGATACCGGAGACGATGAGCAGCACACTGCGGGGAGCAGCGACCAGCTTGCCTACTACATGGACGCGCTCGCGGCGGATGCCCTGCAATCCAGGCCCTACCGGCCCGAGGAGGTCCGCCGCCGCAGTCTGCTCTACCTGACGGCGCATGCTGCGATGCCGCGAGAGGACCTGGAAGCCAGCTGGAAGGCACGTCGAGAGCACTCCGCCATCGACCTCCACTGGTTGCCCTGGCGCGAGCTGGCACCGTTGCTGCCTCAAGACAGCCAGACCCATTGCCTGCCACGGCTGCTCGCGGAACTCCGGCAGGTGCTCGAACGTCGCGGGCTCGCCACCTTCACGGGATGGAAAGACACCGCGCCCCAGTGGCGCCGGCCCTCACGTGAGCCATTCTTCCAATTCACCCGAAAGCGGAGCTTCCTTGCCGGAATGACAGCCCCAACCCTGCCAACAAGCAAGACTTTCTGGCACAGCCCACCGCACCGAGGAGCCTGAACGTGGAAGAGAACCTGGGAGAGAAGATTTACGAGGCGTCATGCTTCATCAATGACATCTACGAGCAGGTGCAACTCCTCCTCCTCGCCTGCGATGCCGCCTTCGATCGGGTCGGGCTCGTGCCCGCCAACGGCAACGAAGTCGAGCTCCACCGCGCCCGGAATCTCTATGCGGTGGGAGCCTGGAGCCAACGGGCCGTCGGCCGCGTCTACATGCCGAAGCAACCCGATGGAAAGGGATTGAACGCCTTCGTCGCGGTGGAGGTTCACTTGCGGCCCAGAAGCGCGACGCATGCGCTATTGGTGCTCGCCTACGCCGAAGCCACCCAGGAAGCCTCGCCGCAAGCGCTCAACCGGCAATACCGCGACGGCGAGTGGCTGGAAGACCTGCTGGGCACGCCGTCTCCCGGCCTGAGCGAATGGCGAGGCGGACGGGCGCAACATCCCAGGCACCTTCTCCTCGCGGACGAGCTGAAGCTCAAGTCCTGGCCCCTGACAGACATCACGGATGAGAGTGCCCTCGAGCAGCTTCTCATCGCGCGATTGCACGAATGGGCATCCCAACAGTCCAGGTAAGTGCACGAGCCGGGGCTCGAACCCGGACGACCCTTGCGAGTCAGCGGATTTTAAGTCCGCTGCGTCTGCCAGTTCCGCCACTCGTGCGCTAACAACTCCGGCACCTTACATCATCTACCTCCGCTTTGCACCTCACCGAGGGACCATGGTACCCACTTGGTACCCATTTTCCTCAACGAGGTGAAGCGGATCATGCCCAACTGGACCGGAACCTGGGCTGGAGGCAGAACATACCAGACGAAGGACGGCCGGAAGGCGTGGGTCATCCGGAAGATGGTGCAGGGGCACCGGTACCAGATCGCGCTCGACAGCGAGACGGAGCGCCAGGCCCTCGCGCAGTTGGCGCTCTTCGAGCGGGACCCTGCCTCGTACAAAACCCCGAGCCAACAAAGGGCGGAGGCGCGGCGTCAGGCGCAGGAGGCCGACGAGAAGGCCCGCCTTGAGGCGGAGGCTCGCCGTCGCCAGGACGAGCACGAAGCCGCGTACCTGGATGCAGCCTCCGTGGCGCGCTTCCTGGAGCACATCAAGGACCGCACGCCGAAGTACAAGAAGGACACCCGCTACTACCTCTCGGCCTGGGCCGACGCGCTCCAGGGCCGTGACCTGCGCAAGGTGGAGCCCCGCGAGGTGCTGCGGTTCCTCGCGCAGTGGAACACCGCCGAGCAGAAGCGGATCGCGGCCCTCAAGGCGTTCTGCTCGTTCCTGGTCAAGAAGGGGCTCCTGGACCCCGCCCAGGACCCCAGCCGCACGCTCACGGTGCCTGCGAGCCGCCCTGAGAAGGCCATCCGAGAGAAGGGCTACACGATGGCCACGATCGAGACGCTGTACCGCGCCCTCAACGACCAGGGCTCACGGGACGTGCTCCTCCTGCATGCCAAGCTCGGACTGCACGAGTCCGAAGTCCAGCGCATCGCGGCTGGCGAGGGCAAGCTCGTCCTGGTTCCCGGCCATCCGGTCATCAACGGCACCGTGAAGTTCGTCCACAAGTCCGGCCGCGTTCACACGCTCTCGCTCGATGCCCAAGCGCTCGCGGCGGCGCAGAGGCTTCAGACGCACGGAGCACCGACGCCAGATCAAGTCCGCCATCGCCTACGGCTCGCGAGCGAGGCCCATGGGCTGCCCCGCGTGAAGGTCGGTGAACTCCGGCACTCGTTCGTGGCCTGGAGCCTGGAGGCGGGCGAGGCGATCACGCTCTCGGGCAACGGCGTGCCCCTCGCGCTCGTTGCCTCCGTACTGGGACACACGTCCACCGTCACCACGAAGAAGTTCTACGACGTGAGCAAAGTGCCCAGCATGATCAAGCTGCCCCTGAAGCTGGAGCACCCCGAGGATCCCCAGGGCATCAAATCGGCAGCTTGAGGATGGCCGCGCCGAGGTCCCGGACCTCCGGCGCCGGAGCTGGGGCTTCCGGGGCAGCGTGAGTGGCCTTTGCTGCCCTGGGCCGCCTCGACTTGCTGCGCACCCGCGTGTTGCCCTTCCGTGGAACGCCCTCCGCGAGCAGAGCCTCGATGCTCGCCACCATGATCATCGCGGACCGTCCGACCTTCGGTGCCCGCTCCAACCGGCCCTGCGCCAGGAGATTGAAGACCTGTGACCGCTTGCATCCGAGCATTGCCGACGCGCGCTCCAGCGTCACGGACGAGGTGTTCTGCGATGCTGATGGAATGCGAAGCGCACGGACCTCGCGCTTGATCTCGGCCAGTTCTTGAAGGATGGCGCATTCCACCTGCGATGGCTCGTGGTCATCAACGGGCACGGCAGAATGAAAGACTGGAATGGGTATAGGAATGAAGTTCGACGGTGGTTCCGGCCGGGCAAGTAAGGAGCTTGTACGGATGTAGCTAAGGCTCTCGCTCATGGTTCTGTACTCGACCGGCCTCCATTGGAGGCCGTTAATTGTGCCGAAGGTGTCGAGCGAGCCGGTGGCCACCAGTCCCGTTCCTACCCAGGAATATATCGAATCTAGCTGAGCACGTGCTGCCCCTGCCCCACTCTGTCCGAGCAAAACGCAAGTTTACGTCCACGATCACAACTCAAGCTGGGCAGGTGCCGAACCAAGCAGCCAACCATGTATGCGAGCGACAGCGCAGAGCACGCTTTGGAGGAATGGTCGCCCGCAAGAACTGAGTCGTCATCCGATCCAGAGCCCAGCCACCTCACAACGGGGCCTCTACCAACGGGCTCGGCCGTTCCAGGGAGATGGAGCGTTGAAGGCGTCAGGTCTCCTCGTGGGTGTCGTCCATGTAGTAGACTTCAAGCGGAGTCCATACCCGATGGCAACGATCCAAATCGACCCTCGTAATTTTATAGCTGCACCCTATATCCCCTGCCCCAACTGCGGGACCGAGAACTTCGGAGTCCTCTCCGTTGGCCCATACCGCGTAACGCGGCGGTGTCGCCATTGCATGAAGGTGGGCTTTGAATCGCTACCGGAACTCAACAAGAAGGTCGTCTATCTAGATCAGTTCGTGATCAGCAACATGACGAAGGCGCTGAACCCCCAAGCGCCCGGCCATGAAAAGGCACGACAAAATCCAAACTGGATCGAAATGTACAAGCTCCTCGACGTTCTCGTGCGCGGCCAAGTTCTGGTTTGCCCGCACTTCGAGAATCATCGAACGGAGTCCATGTATTCCCGGTTCTATCCTGCCCTGAAGTGGCTTTACGACTACTTATCTGGCGGCGTGGAGCTGCTCGGCTCCGAACAGACCAAGCGCAACCAGCTCGCGGAAGCAGCGCGTGCTTGGGTCGAGCGACGCGAGCCAGCGTTTGACACACCTGCGAATCGCTCGCTCCACGGCTCACTCAATGCGTGGATTGACAGGCTCCGAATCACGACGAAGGGGCAGTACCCTGATGACATAGATGATCTTCGGAAGGTCCGCGAACAAGGGCATTCAAACCTGATCAAGATCTTTGAGCGCTGGCAAACCGAAAAGAACAGGCGTTTTGAGGACTGGCACGAAGAGGAGCGCCGCGAGTTCGGGAAGGCGTACATCGGCATATATCACGACTGGGTTCGGAGTTACGTGCGCGTAAGCCTCGGTCATGATCCATTCTCCTTGCAGGCGACGTGGCCGCCAGAGGCTGTCACCACCATCAACCTGCTTGCGGATTTGCTCAATCGCCACGGAGTGCCTGAGCAAGAGTCGCTCTCACGAGCGATTGAGTTCATTGGCTCCGATGCGCCCCTGGAAATTCCCTATCTTCGAATCAGCGCGGCACTATGGGCAACTATTGCAATGAAGGCTGCCCTCGGCCAAAAGACCCCACCCAATCAGGGCACCTTTGCCGATGTGAATGCGGTTGCGACCGTTTTGCCAGTCTGTGACGCGATAGTAATCGATGATAAGTGCGCCGCTCTGTTGCGCGACATCCCTAAGAAGTACCGCCCCAACTACCCAGCCCGAGTCTTTAGTACCCAGAACATTCCGAAGTTCATTGAATACCTGCGGCAGCTAAAGGACTCAATTTCAGAGAGTCACATTCAGCAACTGCGAAAGGTCTATGGCGACAATTGGGATCAGCCAAACCTTAAGCTATTCACGAACCAGTGACTCTCGCGCGGAACCTTCGGGCATAACGAAGCTCGCCCCCCGGAACAGGCGCATGAGCCGCACCACGTACGCGGCCTCCTGGCTGGGCACGAAGATGAACGCTCGTCTCGTTGGGTCGCGACGGATCCCGATCCGCATCGCGTCTTGGTACAGGTCGCTCACTACGCTCCGGGCTCGGATGGCTGCGAAATCTTCCCACGCGTTCTTGCTCTCCCACTGCCGAGGGAAATCCAGGAACCCGTGCAGTAATAGTCCAAGCCCTACATAGTACGCCTCGGCGTACCGGTACGGGTTCGTGAAGTATACGGCATCGAAGTCGTCAAAGTCGTTTCGACCACGAAGGGCGCCGAAGTGCGCAAGCACCGTGCGCTCCGGGAGGTCTCCCGCCGAGATATGGGCCTGGATGTACGGCATGAGCTTCTTCTCCACCTCCATCGGTAGCACGATGAGGAGGCCACCCCTGCCCTCCGCACCGATGCGATCGTGGTATGGAGCGATGTTCTGCACGATGGCCTCGACAATCTCCGACTCCTTCATCCTGGCGAGCTTCGTCTTCGACATGCTCTTGGTGAGCACCACGCTCGTATTCGGGAAGAAGCCGCCCGGCATCTGCTCCAGCAAGCACTGACCGCGCAGGTGGTAGCGAGGATCGAGTCCCGCCGTCGCATCGAGGACGATGACCTCACGTTCACGGCCGTGAGCATCCAGGAGAACGTCGTCCCAACCATCCGTGGGCCGGTACATCCAGAGGGTCCCCTCGCCTTCCTTCTTGAACCCGTGCTCCAGGTACACATTCATTTGCGCTTCATCGCCGCAAAAGTCGCGCATGGTTTCCAGGGCATCCGTCAGGTGCCTCACCTCCCGATCCACGTCCACATCCACCTCGGTGGCATCGGGCACCTTCAAGCGGCTAAGCCTCAATAGGGCCTCGAAGTCTGCCTTGGAGAGGAACGGCGGCCGGGTATCAGCCATCCGCTCGAAGCTTACTGCCCTGCCCTCCTTCACGAACCGGCGGCGCTTGTTGGCCAGCATCACAAGGTTCGTCCGAACTCTGGCGAGCTGCTCCAGGATGCTGGGGAGTCGGTTGAGATCGGCCTCCGACACCTTGGCGCGCTCGATCACTCCCAGGTTCTCCTTCAGGACCGTGAAGACACTTTCCACGGTGTCCAGCGGTTCCACATGCCAAAGAGTGCGCCCTTTCCGTCCTCCAATGGGCCTAACCGACAGCTTCGGGCATCGGTAAACGAACGAAGGGAGTTCATCGAACACGACCTGCTTGTAGTCGTTCGCCTCGGGCTTAAAGAGAGCCTGGGTGCTGTACGCGCGGTGCGACAGCAAAGGGATCGCGATCTCCGGCCAGAACGTCTTGGCGCCTCGTTCGGAATCGCTCGTTAGGCTGTTGGACCTACAGGCCGTCATGGAACAGGTGGAGGCACACGGAGGCATTGGTCTCGCCAAGACCTCGGCGCTGTGCCCCATGAGGCAGAGATCCGCTCGGCCTCGGAATTTCACCACGGCCGTCGGCAGGCGCAGCTCAGGCGCATCAGACGCCCAGGAGGGTACCCAGGACGGCAGGTTCCAGGTGCCATCTGGTTGTTCCTCATATTGAAGTCGCTCATCGAGCGCGCGTGGGTGTCGGCAGTTGACGTAGAAGGCACTCGGATCCAGCACCCGCTCGCGCAGATTCTCGAAGGACCAGTACCGTTTCACTTCCGCAGGCAGTAGCGCGAAGAGTTCCTGGTGGGTACGAGGAAGATTATCAGCGCTCTCAACCACCATCTCGCCATCCCCCATGTACGAGAAGCCATAGGGAAAGAGGGTGTTGATGGCGTACTCGTGCCGCAGCAGCTCGCGTACGAAGAGGCCGACGAGGGCCGTACGGTCCCCAGCCATCCAGCGGCTCCGCGCCAGATACTCGACGAGCGAGCGCGTTTTGCCATCTCCTGCACGCGCGAGGACGATCTTGACCTTTGAGGCGGTTGACGCCGCCAAGGTCCCACAGGAGGAGAGGAGGGGGCTACTCACAGGTGTATAGAGCGCATCCTTGGAGCTTGGGGACACGCTCCAAGGGGCTGTTTCTCTTCGGGAACCAGCGGGCCAGACACGATCCACCGCGCATTGAAACGTATGCTCGACGTACCAATCGGGGTCCTCGTGCTCGGTAGCCTTCCGCCCAGCATGAAGCTCATGGGCGATCACGCTCTCGGGGAGCCCTACCTCCAACAGGGCACAGGCGTACGCGAAGTCCGCCTTGCTGCGGTCCTTCGTGTTCATGGCACGAGTCGCGGAGCGAAGGTCAGTAAGGGGCTTCTCCAACACGAGGGCAACGTCCAGCATCCGTTGGTCCTCGCTCGTGAGAGGAGGGGGCTCTTCCCAGCGGGCATCACCTGGTTGTCCTCCTCGTGCTGTGGCTCGTGCGACCCCGCGCCTCCCTTGCAGCCGTGGCATGGGCGGCAAGCCCTCCAGGGCCGCCGCCACGCTCTTGAAGTTGTACCGAGATCGGCTCAGGTCCGTGAACTCCTCGATGAAGCGCACGGGCTTGGGGCGACCTCCCTTCCAGTTGATGGTTCCGGGCACGCGCATCATCGACGACAGATCGTGCCGATCCAGCCCGCCGAGCAGATGGCCGAGGCGCCACCAAACCTCTTTGGCCTTCGCCCGGTCGTCGTTCGTCCTGAGCACGTGCCGTTCGAGGAGCAGGTACACATGTAGCCCCCGCCCGCTGTGAACGATCGCGTGCGGAGCAAGACCATGTACGTCAAGCCGACACAGCACCTCGGGGATGACTTGCTCGGGAACCTGCGCGCCAGGAACGAGCCGATCGAAATCCTTGGGGTCTATATCAATCGCCAGGGCCGACAGCCCCACGCAGAACTGTGCGTCCTTCGGCTGGCCGGGCTCGAACACGCCCACCGACATGGCCACCTGGAACTTCTCGTCGTCGTTCCATTTGGTAATGAAGCTCAGAATGTGGGCGTCGAGGCGATCGAGGAACCTGAAGCCCGGGCTCGTCCAACCCGTGCGAGCCAGCCGGTACATGCGCCCTGTCCTCGACTGCGCCATCTTCTCGCGGATCTCGGGCCTGTAGATGGACTCCGCTCCCTTCTCGGTGACGGCGAAAAGGTGGAATGTATCCTTGTCATGGTACAGGGCTCGGATAAGCCGAAGCCCCTGATCGAGTTCGACGCGTGGCCCTTGCTCAGGGAATGCTCCTCTCGATGCTTGTTCGATTGCGTCCCGGAAGCGCGTGCTTGTCTCCATCCCCACCTCCGATAGATCTATATCGGATTCGGATGATGAGCCCGGCTGAGGGAGATGAACCTACAACGAGACCAGCCACACCTTCACTACGGGAGCACCGGAGGTAGGAGGAAATTACCCACACCAACCGTTTGACGCTTCTCTTCATCCCAGGAGTAGCGCCACATTGAGCGTGTCCAGTCTCTCACTGAGGCATTCTCCGCGAAAGACAAGGGATACTTCCGCGCTTCCGCGATCCTCTTTCCATCTGGTGAAATACGCGCAGTGGTTGCAATCAACCCGCCCTGGGCTCCTTCGAACGATACATCAGCCCAGAGTGCTTTAACGTACTCCAACTCGACAAGCGTGTCTCGCTTGTAGCGTTTGCACTGGATGAGCATCAAAGGAGGAAGGGTTCTGTCAGAATCCTTGGGCCAGAGACGAATATCGACTCCACCGTCTTTCGATCCTGGCCCAAGCTGTACGGCGTAATTGTTCCGATGGAAGTATTCAGCCGTCAAGCGCTCGAAATTGCGCCAATGCATCTTATCGAGCCGCTCGCCCTGCGCGACAAGGAAATCAATGAACCGCTGTTCGAAGTATCGTTCCGGGTCCTTCGGCGCCGTCTCGGTCGAAAAGAGGTCCGATAGCGGTCGGGCACCGTCCCACTCTGCAGGCATGTACTGCATGAGCAAGCTATCCCGCTCTTGGTGGTCCGCCAGTGCGAGTACAACCTCAGCAACCACCTCTAACGGCATCCCCGTGATGCTGATGACCTCCTTCACAAACTCCTCACCGATGCTCTTGTAGCGATCCGAGTCCATGAGAGAGTTGATGGCATCAAAGACGGGTGCGATATCAATGCCTCGATCCGTCAACTTTTTGAGGCGTCGAATCGACAATATCCCACCTGGTGTTGCATCCGGAAGGTTCCCTATTGCTGCGCGGAGAACCCGAACGAAGTCCTCAACGAACTCCGGTCGGATCCCGATCTGGGCGTCTTGAGGGCGATCAAACACCCCTGTCCATTGCTCCAAAGGCGTGCCTTGGACCAAGGAGCGTACATCGTGATCCGTAAGCAGGATGCCCGAGCGGCAGGCGACCGATTCAGTAATCAAATCCAACAAGGATCGAGGAGTAGTCCAGAAACGCATAGGCGCCCTCTCTGATTGGCCTTAACAGCCCGTCAAATTACTCCATGATAGCCTGTCTGCTGATTGGATGGGCAGGCAATTAGCTCCTGCGCAGGCTTGGACTTGATGAATTCTTATTGCCTGCCAAGTAGGCATGCAGCCCCTGGATCCAAGAAGCAGCGACAATCTTCCAGGTATGAGCCGGGAGAAAAACAACTTCACGACAGATACCCAGCGCGCGGCCGTGGCGCGTGGGTGGGCCTCGTCCAGGATGGATCAGGCCAGCTACGCCCAGCTCCACGGAATCAAGCCCAGGACCTTACGCCAGTGGATCCTGCGGTGGGCACCAACGGTGCCCGCCGACGTTCGCGCACTCACTATCATCGAGCAGGCCATCCGCGATCTTCAGGCACTGCGCGATGCGGTCTCAACCAACGTGGCGTGCCACCCGGCGGAGCAGCACCAAGAAACTGAACATGAGGAGCCGTTGCATCCACTGAGCACCGACCCGGCACGCCGACCGGCAGCGCTCTCGAACGCGGAGACCATCGTGGCCACCCCTCCTCCCAAGAAAAGAGCGTTCGAGTGGTAAGCGAGTGATCCTGCCGCTTCACAGTTGGTTCTGCATGCCGCCCACGGCGGAGCCTTCCGGGTGCGCCTCGTCGCACCCGGAGCACGGCATGGACGACCTATGCCCCGCGCGGAGGCCGACCGCGCCTCCCTGATTGAGTCCGCGCGGGCTCGAAGAGCGCCGTCACACGGGCGTTCAGCTGGTTGGCCAGCTTCACCAAGGACTCAATGGTCAGGTTCTCGCGCCCGGCCTCTATCCGCTGAAGGTATTTGAGGCCGATGCCCACCTGGGCGCTGAACTCCTCCTGGGTCTGCCCGAGCTCCCCCCGTAGCTCGGCCACGCGGCGGCCGACGTTCTTGATCACCGACTCGGGACTGGCGGGGCGCATCACTTCCACCGTCGAGCCGATGACCACGGACAAAAACCGCCCTATAAGGATCCATTTCCACCGGCGTGACACGGTGTCCCTGAGCCGCGAGGAGGTGCCCTTTGAGGACGACGAGCAGTGCACGACGGCTGGTGTTCCCCCTGCTCGCCCTCCTGGGTGGCCTCACTCTCCTCGGCTGCACGACCGAACAGGAGGCACGGCGCCAGAAGGCGGAGTCCCTGGAGCGCGAGATCCAGCAGGGCCTGCGCAGCAATGAGTGGGTGTCCCGAATGCGGGCGGCCCGCATGTGCGGCGAGAACAAAAGCGTGAACTGCACCGAGGCCCTGGCCCTCGTGGCAAGGAGCGAGACCACCAGCAGCGTGCGCTCCTTGGCCATTCAGGCACTTGCGCAACGGTGCCAGGAACAAGAGCGCCAGGTCCTCACAGATCTCGTACGGACGTGGAGCCCCGCCGAACCGGAGGCAACCTACTTCCTCCGCTGCATCACGGAGGCGATCAGTGCCTGTCCCAGCGCCGACGCGGCCCTGGCGCTGACGAAGTTCGACCCACCCAAGGCACCGGATGCATGGGCGAAGCTCAAGGAGCTAGGAATCCCTGAGCCATTGCCTACGGCCACGGCGGAGCGGGTCGAGTGGCTGGAGAGGATCATGGCCCTCCCAACACCGTCCACCATGGTCAACAGCCTGCTGGAGTCGGCCAGAACTGCACAGGCCCGAGCGGCGGCCGAACGTGCCGCGCAGGAAGCCGAAGCCAAGCGCCAGCAGGAGGCGCAGGCTCGGGCACTGGAACAGGCGGGCCAAGAGGCCGCTGAACTTGCCCAGCGCATGTTCGACGCAGGGAGCATGGACGAGGCATGGGCCGCCGTCACCCGTGCTGAAGGGCTCGGCGCCAACGTGACGGACCTGAAGGCCCGGGTGGCGGAGGCTCGCGTTGAGCAGGGCAAGCGCCACCTCGCCGCCGCCTGGAAGTTTGTACGCGCGAACAAGCCGGACGAGGCCGAGGACGAAAGAAGCCGAGCTGCGGCGCTGGGCGCCCAGGATGACACGCTCGCGGACGCGATCGCGGCCACGCCCACGGCTCGCCGCCGCGCCCGCGAGGAGGAACGCGAAGCCCGGCGACGCGCGGAAGCCGAGGCGCGAGAGGCCCGGCAGCGGGCGGAAGCTGAGGCGCGTGAAGCCCAGCGACGTGAGCAGGAAGCCGAAGAACTCAAGGACCCGTTGACCTACATCGCGCGTGGCTATGGGTGTCAGGAGCGAATCCTTCAGGGCACCATCATCGCCCAGGTGGAACGCGGCCTGTACGAGTTCGCGTACGCCGGTGCGCGAGTCTCCCTCACCGGGGAACAGCTCCCGAACCATGGTCTCGTCCGCACGAGAAAGACCGTCTTCTCGTCCCAGGGCGAGTTCCAGCTTTGCGTGCTGAAGAAGATGGTCACGAAGCGGATCAAGACCATGCGCGGCTTCGAGGAGACCTGGGAGGTGTACACGGAGGACGTGCGGAACGAGCCGTCGTACTACTTCGAGCCCAACCGGCAGTAGCGCGCTACCGCTGTCCCACGGGAGGACACATGGCAGAGTGGTCCATCAGGCGGTTGAGCACCGGTGAGATCGAGGTCCTGTACCTGAACCACCTGACGCGCGAGATCGTCTCCTGCGGCAAGAACCGCTGCGACACACCCGAGGCCATGATCGCGGACTGGATGATGGCGAACGCGGACGAGCGCGACCTCATCCGTCTCCTGGACCGCACGGTCCTGCTCAAACTGCCAGCAGCGAGCGCCTGATGAACGACAAGAAGGTGGACGAACCGAAGTGCGCCCACGGTCACGATCATTCTCTTCGGCGTCCTCACGCACGACCAGAAGCTCATTCGCTTCTACTTCGGAGGAATCCCTTTGGGGGACAGACCAGCAGCCAACCTCGCAAGCTGGGTGACGATCTGCTCCTCAGTGAGGGGCTTTCCATCCATGTTCAGCAACTCGGTTGTTGGCGCCCCTTCTTCCATCTTCTTCACGCGCGTGCGTGCACGCATCGACCCACGAGGCAGATGTTCCTCAATAGGAACGCGCGCCAAGAAAATGGATGAGAGCGAATCAGGCGCATTGGTGCGGTAGTAGGGCTTCTTGAACCAGAACCACGGAGCAAGATCTTCGAGTAGCGCCTCCACCCGCGCGCTCTTGAACTTCTTGATCCCCAGATAGATGGCCAAATCCTTACGTTCGACGACGATGCAGTCCAACCCGCGTCGCCACGCCTCCACGCCGAGGAAATGCCCGAAGATACAGTGCTGCCGCCGCATGAATTCTCGATGAGGGTCCGTTGCCATCGGGCCAAATTATCGCAGCACGAGTTATGACGCAGCAGTCGGACGAACAAGAACCGGCCACCGCTTGCTCAGGACCACTGGATGGCGGCGCCAGACCGGAGTCTCAAGAACCCCAGAAGACGATCAGCGAGCAACGTCAGTTGGTGCCTGTTCCCTCGTGCTCTCCGACCATTGGGACACAGCAATGGACCTCAGCCTCCTTTCAACGCCGCATCCAGGGCTCTGCGCGATTGGGAGAGTCTCGGCCATTTGAGAGCAATCCTTGCGCCGGTCAGGCGAACACAGCGTCCCCACAGCCGCGCCCCGTGGCCGCTTGTAATACCCCCTAGGTTTATGAATAGTAGACCTTTGACCGCGAGCGCCACCGGCCCTATCTCCCGCAGCCGAGGCCCCACCAGGGAGCCTGGAGGCCCGAGCCAGTGCCCGCCGCGCGTCCCTGCGCACCTGGAGGCCGCACATGACCGATGACAGCACGCCGACCGACGAAACGCAGATCGAGGACCCGACGACGGAGAACACCTCCGACCTGGAGGGCGCCCGCCCCCGACTCCGGTTCACCATCGAGACCACCACGTACGAGACCATCCGAGCGTTGGAGCGGCGGGGTAACGGCGAGGTGGTGCTTCTGGCTGAGCGTCACCTCCCCCATGGACTCGCCGGACTCGTCACCATCAAGCGCCTGCGCAATCCCGCCACCTTCGAGCGCTGCCAGCGGCTGATCGAGGAGGTCCAGCTCGCCTTCCGCCTCCACCACTCGGCCATCGCCCAGGTCCATCACTTGAAAATCCACGCCGACCGGCCGCACGTCATCGCGGAGTACGTGGACGGCCCCACGCTAGACACAATCATCAGCCTCGCCACCATGCGCGAGAAGCCGCTCTCCGCGCCCTTCGCCCTCTACATCGCCGCCGAAGTGGCCGATGCTCTCCACCACGCGCACACGCTGAGAGATTCGGAGAACCGGCCGCTGGGCGTCATCCACCGCGACGTGGCGCCCCGGAACATCCGCGTGGCCCGGAGCGGCGAGGTGAAGGTGACGGACTTTGGCGCTACCTACTCACTCATGGTGGGCCGGGAGGAGACGCCGGGTCTCCTGCTCAAGGGCGACGTGGCGTACGCCTCGCCCGAGTACCTGCACCGCAAGCCCATGGATGGCCGGTCCGATATCTTCTCCCTGGGCCTCGTCCTCATGGAGATGCTGACGTGCAAGCACCTCTTCGACGTGGAGGACGAAAAGGCCCCTAACGCCACCGTGGACGTGATGACGGAGGAGACGCCCTCGGTGCCCCTCACGCAGATGATCGCGCTCGTCAACCGCTACCGTCCCGAAGACGTGGAGAACGCGATGGCGGGCCTGCCGGACGTGCTCAAGGCCATCGTCCACAAAGCCCTCCAGCGCAAGCTCTCCGAGCGCTATGCCACGGCCGCCGAGATGCGCGATGCGCTGCGGGCGGCGCTCGCGGCGCATTCACAGCCCTTCGGCCGGAAGGAGGCGAGCGAGGAGCTGGCGCGGCTGCTGTCGGAGGCGTCCGTCCTGCGCGACCGGGTGGAGCTGGACGAAGAAGGCATCTTCCCCGAGGGCCTGGACGCCGACGAGGCGACACCCGCACCAAACGAAGAGTGAGAACAGGCGGCCGGGCATTCCTGGAAGCAAGCGGGCCCCAGGTGTGGGCCCGCGTTGTTTCAGCGCAACAATACCTGGGCCACCTTCACGAGGGCATCGAGCTGGTCCTCGTCCATCTTGCGCGCGAGGCCGGTGAGCTGGCGCAGCTTGGGCGCCCCGCCCTGCCCTCGCTCCCCCTTGCCCGATTTCGTCCCCTCCTCCGCGTCCACGATCCCCAGCAGTTCGTCCGAGGAGATGCGCAGCACCGAGCACATCCGCAGCAGCGTCTGGACGCTGGGCAGCATCTTCCCGCGCTCCAGGCGGCTGTAGACCATGTGCGCCAGGCCCAGCTTCTCGGCCACCTCCGCCTGCGTGAGCCCGAGCTGCGTCCGGGCCTCACGGGCGGCACTTCCAATACGGGTCGCCAGTTCTTCGTTCATGCGTCGGGGTACCAGGAACACCGAGAACCATGTCTGGCGCAGCCAGGGGGCCCGCGCCTCGGGGACGCCCCTTCCTGCCGCATCTTGGCGGCCGTGTCGATGCGCGATCCGCCCCCGTCACGTGGCGGTGCCGCCCCTATGTGCCAGAACCATCGGGAGCAGGGGCCTCCAGGGCTTTGCCGCACAGGATGAGGTCCACCGAGACACGAAGGACACCGCACAGGCCCACCAGCGTGGGGAGGCTGGGCAGCAACCTGCCGCGCTCCAGGCGGCTGAACACCAGCGTCGGCACGTGGATGGCCTCGGCCACCTGGGTCTGCGAGAGGCCCGCCCGATGCCGGGCGGCGCGGACATTGGTTCCGATCTGCTGGGAGAGCTTCGCGTACATGAGGAGACCTGGGAGAAAGAGGAAAATGCCGCGTGGGCGGCACTCCGAGCATACAGCTCATTGGGTTCAACCGTAGTATCCGCCCAGGGTTTATCCCTCTCCCGCCACATCTCGGGAGGAACTCGTACGAGTTCCACTGCCGGTTGAGAGCATTGCCAGGAACGCTGAACCCACCCGTCCCAACCAAGGAGAGGACACTTGAGCCCGCGTCTGCATCCGGTCGTGCCCTCGGGCACGGACATCGGAGGGTACCTGGTGGAGGAGAAGCTGGGGGCCGGGGGCTTCGGTGCCGTGTACCGAGCCCGGCGCGGAGGGCGGCTCTACGCGCTCAAGCTCATCCCGCTCTGGGGGCTGGCCGAGTGGGCGGAGCGCGAAGTGGCCATTCTCCTGCGGCTCAAGCACTCCAATCTGGTGCGCATCCGGGGCCACGGGCAGTGGCCGGACGAGGCGCCCCAATCCTTCTTCATCGTCATGGACTACGTGGAGGGGCGCAGGCTGGACGTGTGGGCCAAGGCGGAGAACCCCTCGTCCCGCGAGGTCGTGCTCAAGGTACGTGGCGTGGCGCGCGGGCTGGGCGCCGCGCACCGGGCGAAGGTGGTGCACCGAGACCTGAAGGAGAGCAACATCATCGAGCGCGCCTCAGACGGCGAGGCAGTGGTGGTGGACTTCGGCGCGGGCGGGTACGAGAGCGCCCCCAGCATCACCGGCGGAGTGCTGCCACCGGGCACGCCGGAGTACCGCGCGCCCGAGGCATGGCGCTTCCAGCAGGAACACGGGGACGAGCGTGGCCGCTCCTACCAGCCCGGCCCCTCGGATGACCTGTACTCGCTGGGCGTCGTTCTTTATTGGCTCCTTACGGGAAGGCAGCCCTTCCTCCCGGACGAGGCCACAGGGGTGGAGGCCGTGCTCAACCGCTCCCCCAAACCACCCCGCGCACTCAACCCGCGCGTCCCCGAGGCCCTGAGTGCCGTGTGCATGCGCCTGCTGGCCAAGGAGCCCAATGAGCGCCACCCGGACGCCGACGCGCTGTGCGCGGAGCTGGAGGCCCTGCTGGCCCAGGCGGACGAGTCCTGGGACGTGAAACTCTGCGACGCCTATGGCCCGGACACCGCCACCACGCTCGCGGCGGTGCCGCACGCGGGCGAAGACGATCTGGTGCAGTGGATGAAGAAGCGCAAGGCCCGGCCTCGTCGGGGGCCGCGTCCGCCAGCGAAAGATGCCGCGCACGATCCGGACTCAGACGCGGTGGCCATCCAGGCCGAGCTGCCGCCCCCAGCGCATGCACGCCCCGGCCTCACGCCTGCGCCCCCCCCAGTACAAGCCCGGCACTTCAACACCCTGCGCGTGGTGATCAGGATGGGTCTGCTGGTGGGCTTGAGCGTGGGCGTGCTGGTGCTCGCGCTCAACCTGACGCCCTCCCCTGCTCCTGCCGCACGTCACGGACTGGAGCCCCATCCCAACGTGGCCATGGACTCACAACCCGCATCTTCCGCGTTCGCGCTCGCGTCCTGGGCTCCCGTCCAGGAAGTGGCGGCACCCTGGATGCCACTGGAAGCTGACGCAGCCGCAGCCGCGCTCGATGGCGCGCCCACCCTTGCGGCCGTCGCCCTACCCGCGACGATCTCCGAGGAGAAGGCTTCCGTGAAGATGAAGAAGAACACCGGCGTGTTCCCCGAGCCCGAGCCGCAGCGCCTCCGGGGCGGCGCCGTTGGCAAGGCGCTCGGCATGAGCGTCGCGGCCTGCATGGCGATGGCCTGCCCTGGTCCCCAGGTGCGCCCCACGCCCCAGTCCGAGGCGTGCCCTCCAGGGGCCATTGAGGCCATGGAAGAGCTTGGCCTTTTCACCCGAGAGAAGCCTACAACCACCTTCGACCTGAGCCCCCAAGGCGCCAGAGACATCAAGGTCCGCGAGGGCGCGACCACGGTTCGCATGGGGGAGCATTGGGGGCGCATGCCGCCGGGAACCCTGTTCTCCGGGCAGCTCCTCGTCAGCCCGGATCGGATCTACGGACGGCTCACCGAGGCGCGTACTCCCAAGAATGAGCGCATCCCCGTCTGCGTGCAGTTCGTTGACCCCGAGGACGGCCGTATTGGACTCCAGAAGCAAGAGCCCACGAGTGATTCCGGCACTGCCATCGTCTACTCCACCCTGGACTTGAAGGCCGTGCGCCGCTTCGAATGAGGACCGACAGTGCCCGCGTCGCCCATCGCATTTCTCGTGGTGGTCTTGCTCGCGTCTGGAGCCGCGACCGCCCAACCCCATCCCATGGCCTCGGGTCTCGGGGTGCGTCACATCGAGATCCCGACCGAGAGCACCGAGGCGGCGCCGACGCCCGAGGTCCAGATAAGCCCGCGCATGTCCACCACGTTCGAGTTCGACTCCGCCCTCGATCCGGCGAAGATCGTGCTCGAAGATGAAAAGCGCTTCTCGCTCGTGGACCTCGGGCGAAGCACGCTCCGGTTAGTGCCCTCGGAGCAGATCCTGCCCGGCGAGCGCCTGCGACTGACGGTACGCTTCCAGGACGGTTCGGTTCCCCTCGGTGCGGCCTTCGTCCTCGTCGCCCACCCCGCGCGCACCGAGCGCGTCGTCGAGGTGTGGCGACAAACGCGCACGGCGGAGTCCTACCAGCAGGAGGCGAAGGAGGCCCGAGCGGAGACCCAGCAGTGCCTGGACGAGAACGCGAGGCTGCGGGCGGAGCAGCAGGGACCGGGCGGCATCGCGGGCCTCCTGGCCAACGGAGTCATTGAGGGTGAGGAGGGCGTTGATGCGAAATTCCTCCACGTCAACAAAGAGGTCCGTCAACATCCAGGCAACGCACTCTGGGCAGTGAAGGCTTGGAGCTATCGCGCCCCTACCCGTGTGGCAGTGGCAGTGGAGTTTGAGAACCCGGACGCCGCGAATCCCTGGACAGCGGAAGGCGCATCGCTGGTGAGCAGGGCGGGCGCACCCCTGAAAATTCTGACGGTCTGGCAGAAGGCCGCCATCTCTCGCTATCCGTTCGGCCGCGTCGTAGTGGATGCAGAAGCGACGCCGGATGCAGCGCAGGGACCGTTCACGCTCAAGCTGTGGGGACCGAGCGGGCTGCGCACGATCACACTCTCCGGCGTGACGTTCCCGTAGGCACGCGGCAAAGGGATGTCCCACCACGAGTGGATCTGAGTTTGCGAGATCGACCGAACAATGGTCGCCTAGATCAGGCGACCCAACCCATCAGCGGACATCGACGCTGGGGCCATTGAGCCGATTGAAGTAAACGACTGTATACCCCACCAATACGGGGCCGATTGACTCCGTACGTCCGGCCTGTTTAGTGTCCAGGCAACAACCACTAGGGTTGAAGGCAGGAGATACAGGGCGTGGCGGAAACGTTGGGACAGCGGATTCGACGAATGCGTGATGGGAAGTTTGGCTTACGTGAGATGGCCAAGATGCTTGAAATCTCGCCTGCGTACCTGTCGCGGATCGAAACCAACGAAGAGAAGAATCCACCGGCGGAAGAGTTACTTCAGAAGATCGCGGATCTGTTGGGCGACGACTTCGACAAATTGATGTCGCTTGCGGGGCGCGTATCGACCGACGTGAAGGAGTACATCACTCAGGATGAAGGGCTCCCTCAGTTCCTGCGCACCGCCCGTCAACAAGGGCTTACGTCAAGAGACCTTGGAGAAATGCTGAAGCATAAAGGGAAGAAATAAATGACGATGAAAGTGCCGTTCCTAACCGACCAAGCGATTGACAGTGCGACACACGAACTTCTCCTGAAGTTCTCAAAGCATGTCGGCGTGCAGGTGAATCCGCCCATCCCCGTGGACGACATCATTGAGAAGTATCTTCGTGTGGGGTTGGAGATTACAGACCTGAAGACGAAGCTGGGAACGAGTGACGTGCTAGGGGCAGCTTATTTCGACGAGAAGGTCATACGGGTAGACCAGCAACTCGAAGCCCAGGAAGGTCGCCTCTGTTTTACAATGGCCCATGAGGTTGGCCACTGGCAGCTCCACCGCCCGATATACGAGATGGACAAGGTAGCGCCATTGCTGTTTGGCACGAAGGACCCACGCCCGGCCTTCTTGTGCAGGTCAGGCCAGAAACCCCCGGCAGAAATACAAGCCGACAAGTTCGCAGCGCGATTACTGATGCCAAGCAATTTCGTACGGGAGGCATTCGCAGCAGTGAACGGCTCGGAACCGGTCCTGATCGCGGGCCTGCGCGCCCAGCCTAAAGACCTGTCCGTCATCAAGCCCTGGGCGGAGATCTCAAAGTCGGTCATCAAGCAGGGCCACTTCAACAACGTGAGCATTGAGGCCATGCGCTACAGGCTCCAGGATCTCAATTTGGTCCGCGACCGCGATACAGCAACGGCGCAACGCTCCTTGCTATAGGCGATTGCTCTCCACCGTAGTCCAATGCAATTAAGAGTGCGTATCTTCACCATATACACCTACACGCTTGCTGTTTAGTGTTCTCTTGACAGGCAACAGCAGAAGGTTATTTAAGAGGGGCAGCACTCACCAACCCGCTACGGCTCCTAGAAGCCGAGTTAAGGAACTCCCCAATGAGTAAGCCTCTGAAGCCTGGAATGACCGCTCCCCGTTCCGGCCAGTACGAGATCGTCGGACCGCGCGGTGGTCGCACCGGAGAGGAGCGCACCGTGGTCCGTAACGAGCCGCTGCCTCCGACGCCGCAGTCGGGGCAGGGCTACCGGATCACGGACCCGACCAAGAACGGCGCGGGCAAGGGCAAGTAGCCCTGCTGGCCCGCCCAGATGGACGGGCGGGCATGCCGCATACGGCAGGATCGATGGAGTCGCCCGTGGTTCGGCCTACAAGAGCCACCGGCTCCACCAGAAGGAGGACGGCTGCGACCTACCGGCACTACCGGCGGGCATCAAGAATACACCCAAGTCGCGATCGCAGCCGCGTACTCCTGCACTTCAACACGACTCAGTTGAGCCCTGATCCAGTGCATCTGCTGGCAAACCGTATTGTCAGCCCCGCTCGGTAGGCTGCCTGGGCCCGCCAAGCCATATTGCTCGGGGAGCAAGGAGAATGAAATGCCGGTGAACTTCAAGATGCAGATGAAGGGGTTTGACAAGCTCAAGCGCGAACTCAAGAACATGGAGCGCAGGGCGAAGCAGCTCGCGCATACCAAGGTGCAGGTTGAGGGCGCGATGACGCCGCAAAAGCGCGATGCCATCGCCAAGAACGTTGGCGAGCACCTCTTTAAGGGTAAGCCCCTGAAGGCCAAGTGGTAGGCGTACAAACCCGCATTTGAAATAGTGGGCAGGCGCTTCGCCACAAGAGGCGCTCACGATCGCTCCAATTCGTCAGGTACCCATTCAGTACCCATAGCGGGTGGACGCCACCGGACCCCAGCGGACGCGAACCGGGACCTCTCCGAGGGGGCGCGCTAACCTCCGAAGCGGCGTGATGATTTTAAGTCCGCTGCGTCTGCCAGTTCCGCCACTCGTGCGATGGAAGGAAAGATAGCAGACCCGGCAGCGCAAGCGAGGCGCCTGCGCACGCCACCGTCATCCCTGGGCCGCCAGGCGCGGCCACCCGGCAGCCGTGCTCGAACCAACCCAGAGTCGCACCTCCCACAAGGCCTCCGAGGGGTAAGGTGCGCGCCGTGCGGCAGCGGACGCTCATCATCGACAACCACGACTCGTTCACGTTCAACCTCTTCCAGCTGCTGGCGGAGGTCGGAGGGACCGAGCCCCTCGTCGTGCGCAACGACGAGCGGTCGTGGCGGGAGCTGCGCGAGCTCACGTTCGACAACATCGTCGTCTCCCCGGGCCCCGGGCGTCCCGACCACCCGGCGGACTTCGGCGTCTGCCGCGATACGCTCGTCGAAGCGGACGTCCCCATCCTCGGCGTATGCCTGGGGCATCAGGGCCTGGGCCACGTCCACGGCGCGCGAATCCAGCACGCACCGGAGGTCATGCACGGACGGCTGAGCCCCGTGCGCCACACGGGGACGGACCTCTTCCAGGGACTTCCGCAGGACTTCCAGGTGGTGCGCTACCACTCGCTCTGCCTCGCCCGGCCACTGCCCGCGGACCTGGTGGAGACCGCCTGGGCCCCCGACGGCGTCCTCATGGCCCTGCGCCACGCCTCCCTCCCCCGCTGGGGCGTCCAGTTCCATCCGGAGTCCATCGCCACCACCCACGGCCGCCAGCTCCTCGCCAACTTCGTCCGCCTGAGCCGCGAGCACCACGCCCCCCGTCCCAGTCGCCGCCCTGAAGCGCCCCAGGAGAGAACGCCTCCCCCTCCGCTTGGAACCTTCCGGGTCCATCACCGGGAGCTGCGGCTCGATGCCGACCCGGAGCAGGCCTTCGTCGCGCTCCTCGGAGGCAGGGAGCACGCCTTCTGGTTGGACAGCAGCCGCGTCGAGGCCGGCCTGTCACGCTTCTCCTTCATGGGCGACGCAGCCGGCCCACACAGCGCCGTCATCCACTACCAGGTGAACCCACGCCGACTCACCGTGCGCCGGAGTCAGGGAATAGAGGAGCACTCCACCGAGCTGTTCGAGTTCCTCCAGCAGGAGCTGACGCGCCTGCGAGTGGCCCCGTCCGGGCTGCCCTTCGACTTCCAGGGCGGCTTCGTGGGCTCCCTCGGCTACGAGCTGAAGCACGACTGCGGCGCGACCACCCCACATGCCTCACCGGATCCAGACGCCAGCCTCATCCTGGCGGACCGGCTGCTGGCCTGGGACCACCTCGAACGCACGGTCTATCTCGTCGCGCTCGCCCCCGAACACGAGGCGGCCCAGGTCCAGGCCTGGTTCGACGCCACGGAATCCAGCCTGCGCGCCCTGCCCCCTCTGGCGCCCCTCGAGCCCCGCTCCGGAGCGAGCC
>NZ_RAVY01000078.1:0-39688 GCF_003611625.1 Corallococcus sp. CA054B | reverse complement strand
CCCCAGCAGGGCGGCCCGCGCCCCACGCCGGGCAGCTACCCCACCGCCGCGGACGTGGCGAACATCGCCGCGATGCAGGACCCCGTCGCGCGCAACCTGGCCATCACCCAGGGCTACCACGACCTGTCCGACGCCATGGGCACGCTCCTGGGCAAGGAGAACGCCAACTGGTCCACCTTCGCCACCTGGGCCTCGAAGCAGGCCGGCGTGAGCATCCGCCAGGAGGACATGCCCAAGGCCTTCGTGGACGTCCTCAAGGGCGGCGGCGTCGTGGGCGAGGCCATGTCCAAGGTGGACGACCTGATGCGCAAGCTGGGCCTGCCCGCCCTGCCCACCGGCGACATCGCCAAGGCCGGCGCGGACGCGCTCAACAACGTCAGCAAGGCCATTGGCGACGGCAACCAGTTCGTCTTCCGCGAGGTGGGCCACGAGTTCGCCCGCTTCGTGGAGACCTTCCAGGGTGACACCCAGCTGGACCCCGCGAAGCTCCAGAAGTACCTGGACGGCTTCCCCGCGGACAAGCCGCTGCTCAAGGACGCCTTCGGCACCTACGCGCAGGCCATGTTCGAGAAGGACCCGAACAAGAAGGCGGAGATGATGCTCCGGGCCAACGACACCGTGGGCCTGCACGAGCAGACCCAGCTCCAGGGCTTCGTGGAGAAGGCGCTCAACGCCCCGGTGAAGGAGGTCTTCGCCAACATCCTCAAGCAGAGCATCGAGGCGGGCGCCAACGCCCTGCCCTTCCCCGCCAACCTCGCCGCCAAGGCCGCCATCAAGACGGGCGCGGTGGACCTGGTCGTCAACCCGCTGGTGGACAAGCTGGCCGGCGTGTTCCGGGGCATCGCCACCGAGCACATGATGAAGCTCGCGGTGCCCGGCGGCGCGCTGAAGCTGGGCAACGACCTGCCGCCCCCCGCCGGCATGGAGTCCACGCTCTTCCCGCCGCACCTGCGCACCCTCGAGGATCCGAAGCTGAAGGAGCTGCTGGGCCGCCTGGACAAGACGCCCGACAGCCTCACGGGCACCGCCGCGAAGGACTGGAGCCAGCTGGACCAGCGGATGAACTACATCGTGGACCTCTTCCGCTCGCGCCAGTCGGATCCGCACCTCTTCGACCAGCCCTTCGGCAAGGAGGCCCACTATCCCGTGGCGCCTTCCCAGCCGCGCCCGGTCGCACCCGCGGTGTCGTAGGCCCCGCGCCCACCCATGGGGGGGAAGGCTCGCCGCCGTGAATTCGCGGCGGCGGGCTGCGTCCATCAAGGCATCCGACGCACTTGATGGAGCCCCCCATGTCGAAGTGGCTGCTGGCAACGATGGCGCTGTCCCTCCCGGTCCTGGCTCACGCAGGCGGTCCCCGCGGCAACAACCACGAGCAGGCCCGTGACCGGCAGGAGCTGCGGCAGGACGCGCGCGAGACCCGGGATGACCGTTACGACCTGCGCCAGGTGGAGTCGCTGCTCTCCCGGTACGACTCCGCCCGTGGCCGCTCGGCGCGCCGCGACCTGCTCCAGGTGGAAGAGGACGTGCGCCGCTACGTGGCGTCCGAGCTGAGCGAGACCCGCCGCGAGCTGGCCCAGGACAAGCAGGAAGCCCGCTCCAGCGCCCGCGAGGCGCGCTACGACAACAACCGCCGCGACGCCCGCCAGGACCACCGCGACGACGTGCGCGACGCCCGCCAGGAGTCCCGCGCGCTGCGGCAGACGCGCTCCATCTCCCAGGAGCTCAACAACCTCTACGGCCGGATGGACAGCGGGAGCCTCTCGCGCAAGCGCATGCTCATCGCCGACCTGGTCCAGCTGGCCCGCACCGAGACGGCGCAGAACCGCCAGGAGACGCGCGAGGACCGCCGCGAGGCCCGCGAGGACAGCCGCTGGCACTGACCTGGCATCACGCGTCCTCGGCGGCGGTGAAGCCCTCCAGCCGCTCGATGCCCAGCTTCTTCATCCGGCTCTGCAGCGTGGACGGCTTGAGCCCCAGCAGCGCCGCCGCGCCACCTTCACCGTAGACGCGGCCCCGGGTGAGCGTGAGCACCCGCAGGATGTGCTCACGCTGCACCGCCGCCAGCGTGGGCACCTTCGCCCCCGCGGGCAGCGGCGCCGGGGTCTCCTCCACCGCCGCCGAGCCCGACACCTCCCGCGCGCGCTCGCCGTTCGGCAGGTCGAAGGACTGCGCCGTCAGCTCCTGGCCGCGCGTGAGGATGGTGGCGCGCTCCAGCGCGTTCGCCAGCTCGCGCAGGTTGCCCGGCCAGTCGTAGGACGCCAGCCGCGTAAGCCCTGACGCCGACACCCGCATGCCCCGCCGGCCCGTGCGCTTCGCCTGCTCCTCCAGGAGGAACACGGTGAGCTGCGGCAGGTCCTCGCGCCGCTCGCGCAGGGGCGGCAGCCTCAAGGGGAAGACGCTCAGACGGTAGAAGAGGTCCTCGCGGAAGCGCTTCTGCGCGATGGCCTGGTGCAGGTCCACGTGCGTCGCCGCGAGGATGCGCACGTCCGCCCGCACCGTCTTGTCGCTGCCCACCGGCTCGAAGGCCTTCTCCTGGAGCGCGCGCAACAGCTTCGCCTGCAGCTCCACCGGCAGCTCGCCAATCTCATCCAGCAGCAGCGTGCCCCCGTGCGCCATCTGGAAGCGGCCCGCCCGGTCGCGGTTCGCGCCGGTGAAGGCCCCCTTCACGTGGCCGAACAGCTCGCTCTCCAGGAGGCCCGCCGGAATGGCCGCGCAGTTGAGCGACACGAAGGGCTGGTCCGCCCGCGCGCTCCAGCGGTGGATGGCCCGCGCCAGCCGCTCCTTGCCCGTGCCCGTCTCTCCCGTAATCAGCACCGGCGTGTCCGTCTCCGCCACCTGCCGCGCGCGGCGGGACAGGTCGCGCATCACCGGACTCAACGAAGTCTCCAGGATGCCTTCGGAGTCCCCGCCCAGCTGCGACTCCAGGAGCTTCGCGTGCTCGTGGTCCTGGCGGTGCAGCCGCTCCGCCGTCGCGCGCTGCTCCGCGCCCTGGAGCGCCGTGGCCAGCATCTGGCCGTAGACCTCCACCAGGTCCACCACCGGCTGCGCGTACGTCTCACACTGCGCGCGGTCCAGCGTCAGCACGCCGTAGCAGCGCTCCCCCGCGCACAGCGGCACCACCATGCACGAGTGGCCCGCCGGCAGGTCCAACACCCCGTCGAACGGGTCACCGTCCCCATGCGAGTGGTCCTCCTCCGTGAAGGCCCGCGCGCGCCGCGTCTCCAGCGCCTGCTTCAGGGACGGGAAGTCCGCCAGCTGCAGGGAATGCTTGCGCACCGCCTGGTTCGCGAGCGGGCCGCGCGCCGCCACCGCCTCCAGCCTTCCCTCTTTCAGAAGGAACAGCGTGGCCAGGTCGAAGGGCACCACGCGGGACACCCAGTCCAATCCCCGACGGAGCAGCTCTCCCACCCCCTCTTCGGTGGTTGCCAGCTCGACCAGCTCCCGAGCATCCTGCGTCACTTCCGGGTGGCGCCCCATCAGTTCATCCGGCATGTGTTACCGATAATAGCGGCCCACCGAAATTGCAGTGGCGAAAGGCACCGGGATTTCGTTATTCACCGACCCGGCGTCACCGTCCCGCAGGTGCAAGCATCAGGGGGAGCTGTAACCCTCTGGAATCACAGCAGTTGAAGCATTGGCACGGTGGCTGCTTTACCCCGTAGCAACTCACAACCTCTGGGGTGGACCACGGTGGCCCGCCCCCCATCCCCAAGGAGTTGAATCCCATGCTGACCGTTGGCGACAAGCTTCCGAACTTCAAGCTGAAGGGCACCGTGAGCCTGGAGAAGAACAAGGAGTTCCAGGAGATCACGAACGACACGTACAAGGGCAAGTGGACGGTCCTGTTCGCGTGGCCGAAGGACTTCACGTTCATCTGCCCGACGGAGATCGCGGAGTTCGGCAAGCACAACAAGGACTTCCAGGACCGCGACGCGCAGGTGCTGGGTCTGTCCACCGACAGCGAGTTCGTGCACCACGCGTGGCGCACGCACCACCCGGACCTGAAGAACCTGCCCTTCCCCATGCTGGCGGACATCAAGCGCGAGCTGTGCAGCGCGCTGGGCATCCTGCACAAGGAGGAGGGCGTGGCCCTGCGCGCCACGTTCATCGCGGACCCCGAGGGCATCATCCGCCACGTGTCCGTGAACGACCTGTCCGTGGGCCGCAACGTCAAGGAGACCGTCCGCACGCTGGACGCGCTCCAGACCGACGAGCTGTGCCCGTGCAACTGGCAGAAGGGTGAGGAGACGCTCACCTCCAAGCTGCAGAAGGCGGGGTAAGCACTCATGGCTTCGCTCGAAGTCGTCCGCAGCGAACTCGCGGACGCCCACAAGGACACCCGCCTCAACCTCTCCGCGGTCCTGGAGAGCACGACCCTCACCCCCGAGCAGCGCTGGGGGACGGCCGTGGCATGCGCCTTCGCCGCCCGGAACGAGCGGCTGAAGGAGGCCATGCTCAACGAGGCGAAGCAGGCACTGGGCGACAAGGCCACGCCGGTCATCGAGGACGCGCGTGCGGCGGCCTCGCTGATGGCGATGAACAACGTCTTCTACCGGTTCCGTCACATGATCGGGAAGGAGTCGTACGCGACCAAGCGGGCCGGGCTGCGGATGAACCGGCTGGCCCAGGTGCTGACCAACAAGGTGGACTTCGAGCTGGTCTGCCTCGCGGTCAGCGCCATCAACGGCTGCGAGATGTGCATCCAGTCGCATGAGAAGGTCGTGCTGGAAGGCGGCCTCTCCGAGGAGCACGTGCACGATGCGGTCCGCATCGCGAGCGTCATCCACGCGGCGGCGGTTGGACTGGAGTCCTAGTCCCTCCGTGGTTATCTCCAGGCTGTGACTGGCGCCCTCCGGTGGAAGACACCGGGGGGCGCTGTCTTTTCCATTTCGACGTCCCACCCTTCACCGAAAGGAACGTGTTCGTCATGGCCCTCTACAAGAGCCCGAGTCCCCTCTCCGAGCAGGCCCGCACCGCCATCGCCGCCACCCTCAACGAGCGGCTCGCGGACGGGTTGGACCTGCACTCGCAGATCAAGGTCGCCCACTGGAACATCAAGGGCCCGCAGTTCGCCGCGCTGCACCCGCTGTTCGAGACCTTCGCGGTGAGCCTGGCCAACCACAACGACTCCATCGCGGAGCGCGCGGTGACGCTGGGCGGGCGCGCGTACGGCACCAGCCGCCACGTGGGCAAGAGCAGCCGCCTGCCGGAGTATCCGCAGGAGACCTCGCGCGACCTGGAGCACGTGAAGCTCTTGGCCGAGCGCATCGAGGTGTACCTCAACGGCCTGCGTGAGAGCCGCGCGGCGGTGGAGGGCCACAAGGACACGGACACGGTGGACCTCTTCACCGGCATCATCACCGAGTTCGAGAAGCACGCCTGGTTCCTCCGGGCCTCCCTCGAAGGCTAGGGGCTGGCTGAAAGCTGCACCGAAGCAGGGGGCGCGCTAGCGTAAGGAGCGTGAGCGACAGCGTCCCCCTGCATGCGTTTCGCACCGTGCCCCGCACGGGCGTCATCTTCGTCACCGCCGAGGCCACGCGCCGCGGCTACCGTCCCGGCGACCCGGACTGGTGCAACCTGGGCCAGGGTCAGCCGGAGACGGGGGACCTGCCCGGCGCCCCGTCGCGCGTGCACTCGGTGACGGTGGACATGGCGGACCAGGAGTACGCGCCCGTCGCGGGCCTCTGGGAGGTGCGGGAGGCCATCGCGGGGCTCTACAACCGGCTCTACCGCAAGGGGATGCCCTCCCAGTACAAGGCGGAGAACGTCTGCCTGTCCGGCGGCGGCCGCGCGGCCCTCACCCGCGCCGCGGCGAGCCTGGGCCAGGTGAACCTGGGCCACTTCCTGCCGGACTACACCGCGTACGAAGAGCTGCTGGACGTCTTCAAGGCATTCACCGCCATCCCCATCCTGCTGGAGGGCGAGCGCGGCTACGCCTTCACGCACGACGACCTGCGCCGGGAGATTCAGGGACGCGGGCTGTCCGCGCTGCTCTTCTCCAACCCGTGCAACCCCACTGGCAAGCTGGTGCAGGGCGAGGAGCTGGCGCGGTGGGTGGGCGTGGCGCGCGAGCTGGAGTGCTCGCTGCTCATCGACGAGTTCTATTCGCACTACATCTGGACGGGCCGCCCGGGCGTGCTGCCGGTGGAGAGCGCCGCGCGGTACGTGGAGGACGTGAACCGCGACCCGGTCATCCTCTTCGACGGGCTCACCAAGAACTGGCGCTACCCGGGCTGGCGCATGACGTGGACGGTGGGGCCCAAGCAGGTCATCGACACGGTCTCCAGCGCGGGCAGCTTCCTGGACGGCGGCGGCAGCCGGCCCCTGCAGCGCGCGGCGATTCCGCTGCTCCAGGAGGACACGGTGGTGGCGGAGACGCGCGCCATCCACCACACGTTCCGGGAGAAGAGAGACAGGTTCCACTCCCGGCTGGAGCGGCTGGGCATCCGCACGGACCGCGCGCCGGACGGGACGTTCTACGTCTGGGGCAACCTGTCCGGGCTGCCCGCGCCGCTCAACGACGGCATGGCCTTCTTCCGCGCAGCGCTGGAGCACCAGGTCATCACCGTGCCCGGCGAGTTCTTCGACGTGAACCCCGGCAAGCGCCGCGCGCGGGCGTCGCGCTTCCGCAACTACGTGCGCCTGTCCTTCGGCCCGTCGTGGGAGACCCTGGACAAGGCGCTCCAGCGGCTGGAGGCGCTCGTGCTCCAGCACACGCCCGGCGCCATGCCGTGAAGTGGAAGCGCCGGCCCCGAGCGGCTCAGGACTCGGGGGCCGGGTGCGACTGGAACTCCGCGGTGGCCATCACGTGCACCTTCTTGCGGTGGGACACGGGGAAGCCTGGCGCGGCCGTCCGCTTCACGCTGTAGCCGCCGGACGGGGCCATGGGCATCACGTCCTCCGCCCCGCCGCCGTAGCCCCCGCCCCTTGCACCGAAGGCCTGTGACTCCCAGGTGCGCTCGGAGAAGCGGTGCAGCCCGGCCAGCGTCACGCCCAGCCCGGCCGCCACGCGGCGCGCCTTCTTCACCGACTCGCGGGCCAGCGCCTCCAGCCAGTCCTGCCGGGCCTCCGGTTCGTGCGTGTAGCCCCAGCGCAGCTCGCGCAGCGTCGCCTGCTTCATGCCGGACAGCGCGGCGAGCACGTCCCCCACCCGGGCCATGTCCACCAGGCGGATGCGCACCGTGTAGAGGGCGGACGAGGAGCGCGTGAGCAGCCCCTCCTGGGTCTCCGCCTGCACCGACTGGAGGGTGAAGGCCGTGGCCGGCACGCCCAGGTCCTCCATGAGGCGCACCAGCGCGGCCACCTCCTTCGCGTTGGCGAAGGCCGCGTTGCCGGTGAAGAACGAGGACGCCTTCACGTCCACCACCGCGTCCACGTGGTCCGCCTCCAGCTCGTGCTCGGCGGACAGCTCCACGACGATGATTCCCGACTCGGTTGCGGCTCGCTCCGGCATGCGGCTCCCTGGGCCTTGACTGGAACAGCGAGTATAGGCCCGCGACGGACACCGGAGGGCGCGCCTATGCTCCGGCCACGACCATGCGACGCATCCCGTCCCGGCTGTGGCTGTTGTGCGCGCTGTACTTCGTGCAGGGGCTGCCCTTCGGCTTCCAGGTGACGGCGCTGCCCGTCTACCTGCGCACGCGCGGCGTGTCCCTGGCCGCGCTGGGCTTCGCGGGCGCGCTGTCCCTGCCGTGGATGCTCAAGGCGCTGTGGGCCCCGCTGGTGGACCGCTATGGCTCCGCGCGCGTGGGGCGCAGGCGTTCGTGGATATTGCCCATGCAGGCGGGGCTCGCCATCGCGTGCGCGGGGGCGGCCTTCGCCGCGGGGCAGGACTCGCTGCCGCTGCTGTTGGGCCTCATCTTCGTGATGAACCTCTTCGCCGCGACGCAGGACATCGCGGTGGACGGCTTCGCGGTGGACCTCTTGCGTCCGGAGGAGCTGGGCCTGGGCAACACCGCGCAGGTGGTGGGCTACAAGCTGGGCATGCTCACCGGCGGTGGGCTCCTGGTGTGGGCCAGCGCGAGCATCGGTTGGTCCGGGCTGTTCCTCGTCATGTCGGCGCTGTGCCTGACCGTCTTCACCGTCGTCCTCTTCGTGCGCGAGCCGCCTCCGCGCGAAGCCGAAGGCCCGGAGTCACCGAAGCTGGACTGGCCCGCGCTGCTCGCGCGCATCAAGTCCGCGCTCACCGTGCCCGGCACCGGGTGGCTCCTGCTCTTCATCGGCACGTACAAGCTGGGCGAGACGATGTCCGACGTCCTCTACAAGCCCTTCCTCGTGGACGCGGGCTTCACGCCAGCGCGCATCGGCCTGTGGGTGGGCACGTGGGGCACCGCCGCGTCGCTCCTGGGGTCCATGTGCGGGGGACTGCTCGCCGCGCGCCTGCCGCTCTTGCGCGCGGTGGCCCTCACCGGAGCGCTGCGCCTGTTGCCGCTCGCGGGGCGGTGGCTGCTCACCCAGGCCGGCGTCAGCGACGCGGGCGTGCTGGGCGTCACGCTCACCGAGGAGTTCTTCGGCGGCGCGCTCACCACGGTGATGTTCGCGTTCATGATGTCGCGCACGGACCGGAGAATCGGCGCCACGCACTACACGCTCCTGGCCAGCGTGGAGGTCGCGGGCAAGGCGCCCGCCGGGCCGCTGGCGGGCCTGCTCGCGGATCCGAGGTACGGCAACCTGGGCTACGGGAACATGTTCCTCCTGGGCGTCGCGCTGTCCGCCGCGTTCCTCGCGCTGCTCGCGCCGCTTCGCCGCAACGCGTCCACGACCCCGGCCGCGCAGCCCGCATCGTGAAAGATTCCAGGCTCGCGACACGCTCCTTCACAGACATGTCACGAGCGCGCGTGTCACCGGAACCTCACGCGAGCCGTGTCAGGCGGGCGTGGTACTGGCCAACGCGTCGTTCGCGGTTCTCCCCCCTTGAACGCGCGCCCGAGTCACGGGCCGCGAATGAAGAGGTCCTCATGAAGACCCTGTCGATGACGTCGCTCGTGGGCGCTCTGATGCTGCTCTCCGCCCCGGCGTTCGCCACCTCCACCACCAGCATCCCCGCCTTCGAGGCGAGCATCACCGCCGCGAAGAGCCCCACCAGCCCCGGCGGCGCGACCATCCTGCGCTCGGAGATCCGGACCGCGCTGGACGCGTTCCTCAATGACACCGGTTACCCCACGGGCGTGGACACCGCCGAGCGCGCCTACCTCACCACGCGCCTCAACGACACGCCCTTCCAGCAGTCGCTGACGGGCACCGCGGCGAAGTACTTCGCGGACTTCTACGAGCTGAACGACGCCACCACCCCGGCCTCCCAGTGGGCCCTGAACCCCGTGGCCCAGACGCCCGCGTCGCTGTACGGCGCCACCGGTCCGCTGGCCTATTCCTCCACCATCCGCGAGGGCTTCATCCCCAACAGCCAGGGCGTGGTGGCCAACCAGTTCATCCTGACGGAGGCGTTCAGCAGCTTCGGTCCGCAGGCCGGCCACTTCGAGCCCATCACCGTGAAGGAACTCCTCGCGCTCCTGAGCGGGCACACCGTGTCCGGCACGCCGACGGTGGACGAGGTGGAAGGCGCCCTGGCCTACATCACGGCGATTTCGCGCAACAGCAACCGCCTCTACTACACCACCTGGAGCTGCCGGGGCTGCGGCGCGCCGGGCTACACGGCCGGCTACGCCATCGCGGCGGTGAGCACGGACCGCCGCTTCGTGCGGATGGTCAACGTGATGACCGCCTCTGACTGAGGCTGAAGCACCGCCGTCGTGAAAGATTGCAGGCCCGTGACACGCACCATCATGGGCGTGTCACGGGCCTCGCGTGTCTTTGGAACCTCACGCGAACCGTGTCAGGGGGGCGTGGTACTCGCCAGCGCGCTGTTCGCGGTTCTCCCCCTTCCCCTGGATGAAGAGGTTTCCCATGAAGACCCTGTCGATGAAGTCGCTGGTGGGCGCCCTGATGCTGCTCTCCGCTCCGGCGTTCGCTGACTCCACCACCAGCATCCCTGCCTTCGAGGCGAGCATCACCGCCGCGAAGAGCCCCAGCAGCCCCGGCGGCACGACCATCCAGCGCTCGGAGATCCGCAACGCGCTGGACGCGTTCCTCAACGACATTGGCCTCGGCGTGGACAGCGCCGAGCGCGCCTACCTCACCACCCGCCTCGGCGACACGGCGTTCCAGCAGTCCATGACGGGCACCGCGGCGAAGTATTTCGCGGACTTCCACGAACTGAACGACGCGACCTTCACGGGCTACCCGCTGAACCTGTACCCCGTCGCCCAGACGCCCGCGGTGCTGTTCGGCGCCACCGGCTCGTTCGCTTCCGCGCGCATCTACGAGGGCTACATCCCCAACGGCCAGGGCGTCGCCAACCAGCAGACGCTGGGCGAGGCGTTCAGCAACGCCTTCGGTCCGCAGGCCAGCGATTTCGAGCCCATCACCGTGCGGGAGCTCATCGGGCAGCTCAGCGCGTACAGCTACAACGTGGACGAGGTGGAGGGCGCGGTGGCCTACATCACGCAGATTTCGCGCAACAGCAACCGGCTCTACCGGACGGGCTGGAGCTGCCGCGGGTGCGGCGCGCCGGGCTACACGCAGGGCTTCACCATCGCGGCGGTGAGCTCGGACCGCCGCTTCGTGCGGATGATGTCCGTGACGACGTACGCGGACTGACGTGACGCACCGCCGCAAGCGCGCGGGGGCGTCACCTGCGCGCTTGCGGTCCCCGCCGCCTCCGTTCATTGATGCGCGTCACACGCACCGGGTGGGCGGAACACCTGCTCCGGCCCGGGCATCACGCAGCAACCGGAGGAAGCACCATGGCGGAGATGAAGACGTATACGGGTGGCTGCCACTGTGGACAGGTCCGCTACGAGGCGACCACGGACCTGGCGCAGGTGGTGAGCTGCAACTGTTCCATCTGCCACAAGCTTGGCGCGGTGCTGACGTTCGTCCCGCCGGAGCAGTTCAAGTCCCTCTCCGGCGCGGACACGGTGAAGACCTACCAGTTCAACAAGAAGGTCATCAACCACCTGCACTGCCCCACCTGCGGCGTGCAGTCCTACTCCACCGGCAAGGGCCCGGACGGCAAGCAGATGTTCGCCATCAACCTGCGCTGCGTGGACGGCGTGGACCTGTCCACCCTCAACCCCTTCCCCTACAACGGCCGGGACGCGTAGGGCCCGCTTCTTACGCCCGGCGGACGCGCCAGATCAGGCCCCCTGCGAGGAGGGCCGCCGCGGAAGGAGCGGCCCACGGAAGGGACCTCCTGAGCCGGTGCTCCCAGACGTCCACCCGGTCCGCCAGGAGCAGCAGCATCCAGTGGCCGGGCTTGTGGTCCGGCTTCGCGTAGGCCGCCTTTCGCAAGAGGCCGCTCAGCCCCTTCGGAGGCTGGGCGGTGCCGAACACCGGCGGCATCTGCTTGCGGCCGGCGTGCTTGAACACCGGCACCTCCGCGTGCTGATGCGCGATGGGCACGCGCGCACCCGCCAGCGGCTTCGGCGCCGTCTCCATGGGGACGCCCGGGCGGTTGGCGGGGTCCTGGTCCACGGCCTGCGGCGCCTTCGCCTTTGAGTGGCCGTTCTTCGCGCGGCTCGGTTTCCGCGTCGTCTTCTGGGGCATGACGTGCCTCCTGTGATGGCGAGTGGTGTCTGTCAGGCGTGGCCGTGCGGCATGAGCACGCACTTCACGCACCCGTCCCGCTTCTGCGCGAACAGGTGGTAGGCGTCCGGCGCCTGCTCCAGCGGGAAGCGGTGGGTGATGATGCCCTTCGCGTCGATGCGGCCCTTCTGGATGTGCTCCAGGAGGTGCGGCATGTACCGGCGCGTGTTCGCCTGGTTCATGCGCAAGGTCAGCCCCTTGTTCATCGCGGTGCCAATGGGGACGAAGTTCCACGGCGGCCCGTACACGCCGATGATGGAGACGTTGCCGCCCTTGCGCACGGTGTTGATGCACCACTCGATGACGGTGGGCGCGCCCGCCTCCAGCTTCAGCCCCAGGCCCAGCACGCGGTGCGCGCGAGAGCCTTCAGCCTCCATGCCCACCGCGTCGATGCAGACGTCCGGGCCGCGGCCCTCGAACAGCTCCTTCAGGTGCAGGACGATGTCGCCCACTTCCTTGAAGTTCACCGTCTCCACGTTGGCGAACTTGCGCGCGAACTCCAGGCGGTACGGCACGTGGTCCACCGCCACCACGCGGCCCGCGCCCATCAGCCACGCGGACTTCATGGCGAAGAGGCCCACCGGGCCCGCGCCGAAGACCACCACGGTCTCGCCGCCCTTGATTTCGCCCATCTCCGCGGCCTGGTAGCCGGTGGGCAGGATGTCGGAGAGGAAGAGGACGGACTCGTCATCCATGTCGTCCGGAATCTTCATGGGCCCCACGTCCGCGAAGGGCACGCGCACGTACTCCGCCTGCCCGCCGTCGAAGCCGCCCGTGGTGTGCGAGTAGCCGTAGACGCCGGAGGCCACGTCGCTGCCGGGGTTGCTGTTCTCGCAGTTCCCGGTGAGGCCGCGCTGGCAGTAGAAGCAGGTGCCGCAGGAGATGTTGAAGGGCACCACCACGCGGTCGCCCTTCTTCAGCTGCGCCACCTCCTTGCCCACCTCCTCCACCACGCCGGTGAACTCGTGGCCGAAGGTGCAGCCCACGCGCGTGTCCGGCACCAGGCCGTGCAACAGGTGCAGGTCCGAACCGCAGATGGCGGCGCGGGTGACCTTGAGGACCACGTCCTGCGGGTGCTCGATGCGGGGGTCGGGCTTCTGCTCCACCTGGACGCGGTAGGGGCCCTGGTACGTGAGTGCGCGCATGCGGGGTGATTCCTCCGTCCCTTACGGGTGAGGACGCCCGAGCGCCAAGGCAAGGCACGGTGCGCTCCCGGCCCCTGTCCGGCTAGCTGCCCTCCGGCGGGGCGAAGGTGCCCACGGGCTTGTCCGCCGCCCGCCACAGGTACCAGCTCACCACGCTGCGATAGGGCCGCCAGCGCTCGCCGTACGCCAGCAGCGCCTTGGGCTTGGGCTGCTCCTTCAGGCCATGCAGCACCATGAAGCCCTTGCGCACGCCGTAGTCATCCACGGGGAGGATGTCCGGCCGCCCCAGGCGGAAGATGAGCAGCATCTCCACGGTCCACTGGCCAATGCCGCGCACCTGCGTGAGGTGCTCGATGAGGTCCGCGTCGGACATGCGGCGCACGCGCGCGAGCGGCGGCACCGTGCCGTCCACCGTCTTGCGCGCCAGGTCCTGGATGGCCAGCAGCTTGTTCGCGGACAGCCCGGCCTCGCGCAGCGTGGCGTCCGGGAGCGCGAGCAGCTTCTGGGGCGTGAAGCCCTTGCCCTGCCCCACCCGCTCGCAGACGCGGCCGAAGATGGTCGCCGCCGCGCGGCCGTGGAGCTGCTGGTAGACGATGGAGTGCGCCAGCGCCTCGAAGGGGCTGTGCAGCGGGCTCCGCTCGAAGCGGAACGGGCCAATCGTCTTGAAGAGCGTGCCCAGGATGGGATCCGCGCGCACGAGGGCGCGGCGCGCGGCGGGTGTGAAGGCATCCGGCAGCAACACGGGGGCGGAGACAGGAGCGCGCGGCATGGGCCGCATGCTGCCCGGCCCCACGCCACGCGGGAAGCCCCCGTGCTGCTTCGGACGCGGCGCGCTAGATGGGCGCGGCGTGCTCCGTCTCCTCGGGCACGTCGTTGCGCGGCTCGCCCTCCATCAGGGTGTCGTATTCCTCCTCCAGCTGGATGCCCAGGTCCTCGAGCTGATCCTTGCTGAGGATCTTCCGCGCCGCCTTGAAGAGGTCCTTCTCCTCCTCCTCGACGTGGTGCTCCACCTGCTCCTGGAGGACCTTCATCTTCGCGTCGAACTCCTCGTCGGAGGGCTCCATGTCCAGGAGGTCCGCGATGAGGCGCTTGACGGCGAGGTGCTCCTCCACGGCCTCGCGCAGCTCGTCCTCCGTGTCGTCCTTCTTGATAGCCGGATACAGGTACAGCTCTTCAATCTTCGCGTGCGCGCCCAGCCGGTCGGCGATCTGCTCGAACAGCGCCTGGCGCTCTTCGTCCGCGTGATCCGCCAGCTTCTCGTACTTCTTGAAGAGCTTGGAGACCTCTTCGTGCTGCTGCTTGATCAGCTCCAACGCGTTCATTCCCCTGCCCCCTGAATGAAGTGGATGTGCAGATAGATGGGGGTGGGCCCGCCCGAATGGAAGCCCACCCACACACACTTCTCACTTCACCGGCAGCTTGCGCGACGGCAGGTCCTTCACCGCGGGGCCGTTGAGCACGCGGCCGGTGGGGCTGAAGCGGCCGCCGTGGCAGGGGCAGTCCCAGGAGCGCTCCGCGTTGTTCCAGTGCACGTGGCAGCCCAGGTGCGTGCACACGGGGGACACGGCGTGCGGCGTGCCGTCCTCCTCGCGGTACACGGCCACCTTGCGGCCCTCCACCTCCAGGATCTTCCCCTCGCCCGGCGCCACGTCCGCCAGGTGGTGGCCGTCCGGCTTGGACAGCCGGTCCGCGACGAAGCGGAAGGCCACCTCCGCGTTCTCCTGGATGAAGTCCCTGGCGCCGGCCTTGGGCTTCACGCGGCCCGCGTCGTACAGCGCGGCGTAGGGGTTCTCGTTGCCGAGGATGAGGTCCGACACCACCATGCCCGCGAGCGTGCCGAACGTCATGCCCGTGCCGGAGAAGCCCGTGGCCACGTACACGTGGCGGCTGCCCACGTTGCGGCCGATATAGGGCAGGCCGTCCGCGGGCTCGATGACCTGGCCGGACCAGCGGTGGGTGATGCGCTTCACGGGGAAGCGGTCGCGCGTGTACGCCTCCAGCGCGGCGAAGCAGGAGGTGGTGTCCTCCTCGCTGCCGACCTTGTGGTCCTCGCCGCCCACGATGACGTAGGGCACGCCGTCCACCTGCTGCGTGCGGATGTAGTGGTACGGGTCGCGGCTGTCGTAGTACTGGCCCGGCTCCAGCGGCCCCTCCAGCGGGGCCGCCACCGAGTAGGTGCGGTACGGGTAGAGCTTGGTGTGCATGGCCACGCGGTTGAGCGGCGTGGTGGTGGCCTCCACCACGGACTGCGCCGTCACGGTGCCTCCTTCCGTGACGACGCGGCAGGGCGTGCCGTCATGGATGTCCACGACCTTGGTGTTCTCGAAGAGGTGGCAGCCGCCACCCGGGATGCGGTCCGCGAGCGCGAGCAGGTACTGCCGCGGGTGGAACACCGCCTGGTCCTCCACGCGCAGCGCGCCCTTCACGGGGAAGGGCAGCGGCACCTGCTTGGTGAAGGTCGCGAGCAGTCCCGCCTGCCTGGCGGCGGACACCTCGTGCACCAGCTCGCGCAGCTCGGCGTCCGTCTCCGCGTAGCGGTAGCCCGGCACGCGGGTGAAGCCGCAGTCGATGGCGAGCGTCTCCACCAGGGACGCAATCTGTTCGATGGCGGCGCGGCTGGACGACGCGGCCAGGTGCGCGCCCTTCTCCCCGAAGTCCTTCAGGAGCGTGGTGTACGGCGTGTCCAGCAGCTCCGTGAGGTGCGCGGTCGTCTGTCCTGTCTGGCCGGAGAGGACGCGGTGCATCTCCAGCACGGCCACCTTCTTGCCGGCACGCTTGAGCAGCCAGGCGGCCGTCAGGCCCGCGATGCCCCCACCGATGATGGCCACATCCACTTCCAGGTCGCCCGGCAGGGAGGGGAAGTCCCGGGGAGGCGTCGTCACGGTCCAGAGGGATTTGTGCTGGCGCTCGTCGTTCATGCTGGAAGGCTAGGAATGCGCCTCCCAGGGCATAAGCCACGCCTGCCGAGCCCCGCCCGGCCGGCTGCCCAGCGTCAGGTGTACGCGACCCAACAGAGCTTCGCCCCGGGTGTTGGTCAGTCAGGGGCCGGGCGTGAACGGGGCTGGGGTGTGACGTCGCCAGCGCGTTAGAACGGCCCCTGGACCCGAAGGTCCGCGCCGGGCGGACCCAAGGAGCATGCGCGAAAATGCCCGTGGAACGCGTGGCTGGTGGGGCCAGCCTGGTGGACGTGCTGGACCGCCTGCTGGACAGGGGGTTGCGCTTCGACACGCCGGCCCTGGAACTCCTGGGCCGGGCCTCTCCTTTGGATGGAGAGGCGCGCATCGTGGTGGCATTCTCGGAGGTCCGCACCGCAGACTCGCCGGAGCGCGGCAGTTCGCCGCGTCCCCCTTCACCCGGAGCGTAAGGTCGTGGCGTCCCCAGCCCCGCTGCCCCCCGCCGAAGTCGATCCCGGGGCGCGCCTCGTGCTCGCCGAGCACCTGCTCGCCTGCGAGTCCGCCGTCGCCTGTGCGCGAGCGGTCGTGGAGTGGCTCGCGCGCAGACATGGCGCCCCCACCGCCTGTGTCGGGCCGGGGGATGGCGCGGGTGCGTCCGCGTGCCTGGCCAGTGAAGGGCTGACGGGAGCGCAGCAGGCCGCGCTGGCCCGGGCGTGGGACGCGCCGGGTTCGCCGCTCGCTGGCTTCCGGAACCGGCCCGGGGCGCGGTGGCTGGCGGCGGACGCGGTGGAGGGCGCGGCGATGCCGGGCGGGTTCCTCGCGGTGCCGCTGGGCCGCTCCGGAGCGCCCGCGGCCGCCCTGCTGGTGGTGGGGCTGCCCGGCCCGGCCGTGCCGGAGGACGTGGCGTGGGTGGCGTCGTGCGCGGGGCCGCCCATGGCCCGGCAGCTGGCCTCGGATGCGCGGGCGCCGCGCCGTCCGGAGCCGGACCGGCTGCTTCGCCGGGTCATCAACGCGGTGTCGGACCCCGTGCTGCTCACGGACACGGAGGGCACGCTGCTCTTCGCCAACGCCCGCGCGGAGGGCCTGCTGGTGGCGGGCCCGGACGCAAGCCCCGGCCGCACGCGGGCGGTGGAGCTGAATCAGCGCCTGTTCCGGGAGACGCTCGCGCAGGGCGGCATGTCCGTGAACCGGCGCGAGATGTCGCTGGTGGATCCGCTGGAGGGCATGGACCTGCTCTTCGAACTGGCCACCACGCCGGTGCTGGCGCCGGACGGGCCGTCCGTGGTGGTGAGCGTGCTGCGCAACCTGACGGACCTGGGCCGCGCCACGCAGGCCCTGGGAGAGAGCTACCGGCAGCTGCGCGCCACGGAGCGCGAGGCCCGCAGCGAGCGCCACCGCCTGGACCGGGTGCTGGACTCGGTGGCGGACCCCATCATCCTGACCGACCCCGCGGGCGGCATGGTGATGATGAACGACCCGGCCGAGCGCCTCTTCGCCTGGCCTCACGAGGAAGGCAACGGCGGCGAGGCCACGCTGCGCCGGGTGCGCTCCAACGACGCCCTCTTCGCGTCCTTCCTGGCGAACCTGCTGGGGCCGGTGAACGCGGGCGTGTCGCGCTGGAAGAGCCAGCTGACGCTGGACGACCCGGACACCGGCGCGCCCGTGCCCATGGAGGCCATGGCCAACAAGGTGCTGGGCGACGGGGGCGAGCTGACGGGCATCGTCACCGTGTTCCACGACCGCACGGAGGTGCTGGAGCGGGCGCGGCTCTTGGAGCGCGTGAAGGAGGTCTCCAGCGAGCTGGAGGCACGCGTGCAGTCCGCCACCGCGGAGCTGGCGGAGCAGAACGAGAAGCTGCGCCGGCAGGCCATCCAGCTGGAGCAGGCGAGCGCGGCCAAGTCGCAGTTCCTGGCCAACATGTCGCATGAGTTCCGCACGCCGCTCAACGCCATCCTCGGCTACACGAACATGCTCCTGCAGGGCGTGTCCGGAGAGATGACGCCGCCGCAGCGAAGGAACCTCACGCGCATCGACTCCAACGGGCGGCACCTGTTGGAGGTCATCAACGAGATATTGGACATCACCCGCATCGAGGCGGGGCGGATGCCGCTGCACCTGTCGGACTTCGGCATCCCGGAGCTGCTCCAGGAGGTGATGGCGGAGATGGACCCCATCATCGCGCGCAGCAAGCTGACAGTGGACACGCGCCTGGATGAAGGGCTGCCGGGGGTGTGGAGCGACCGACAGAAGGTGAAGCAGATCGTCCTCAACCTGTTGTCCAACGCGCTGAAGTTCACGCACGAGGGCGGCGTGCACGTGGCGGCGGAGTATCAGAACGCCACCGGCACCGTGGCCATCTCGGTCAAGGACACAGGCATCGGAATCGACGTGTCGAACCAGGAGAAGATCTTCGAGGACTTCCAGCAGGTGGACAGCTCGCCCACGCGTGCCTATGGGGGAACGGGCCTGGGCCTGTCCATCTGCCGTCGCCTGGCGGCGATGCTGGGGGGACGCGTCTCCCTCCAAAGTGCGCCGGGCCAGGGTTCGACCTTCACCCTGCACTTTCCAAGACGTGCGAGACGGACATGACGAACACCCCGGAAAAGACAAAGCCGCTCGTGCTGGTGGTGGACGACTACCAGGATGCCCGGGAGATGTACGCGGAGTACCTGGAGTTCTCCGGCTTCCGCGTGGCGGAGGCGAAGAACGGCCAGGAGGCGTTGGACAAGGCCTTCGAGCTGGTGCCGGACGTCATCCTGATGGACCTGTCGCTGCCGGTGATGGACGGCTGGGAGGCGACGCGCCGGCTGAAGGGCGACTCGCGCACCAAGGCCATCCCGGTGGTAGCGCTCACGGGGCATGCGCTGAAGGGCCACTCGGAGGATGCGAACGAGGCCGGGTGTGACGCGTACGTCACCAAGCCGTGCCTGCCGGACGCGCTGGTGGACCAGGTGAAGAAGATGATCGCCCGGCGCGAGGCGGCATCCGCGCGCTGAAAGCCGCATCCGTATGGAGGGGGCCACGTCATGACGACGAAGACCCAGGGGGAGTCCTCGCGCGAGGAGCGGGCGCATTACCTCTACGGCATCGTGCGCGAGGACGGCGGAGGGGTGCCGGAGCTCGCGGGGTTGGGCGATGCCCCGGTGCGACTGGTGCGCGAGGGAGGCCTCGCGGCGCTGGTGTCCGACGTGGCGGGCCCGAGGGCGGTGCCCACGCGAGCGAACCTGCTGATGCACCAGCGCGTCACGGAGGCCGTGGTGCGCGAGCACACGCTGGTGCCGGTGGCCTTCGGGACGGTGCTGCCGTCGGAGGAGCGCGTGCGGGAGCTGCTGCGCGTGGCGCGCGCACAGCTGAGCCGGGCGCTGTCCGAGCTGGAGGGCCGGGTGGAGCTGGGGCTGAAGGTGTACGGCCACGGCGACGCGCTGACGCGCCGGTTGCTGGAGGCGCGGCCGGAGCTGGCGCGCGGCCCCGGCGAGCTCGAGGAGGACCACGAGACGCGGCTGGAGGCGGCGCTGCACGACTGCACCCGGAAGGACCTGGACGGGCTGAAGGCGGGCTTGCGGCCGTTGGCGGAAGCGGCGCATGAAGCGCCGCCGCTGGGTGAGCGGATGATGCTCAACGCGGCCTGGCTGGTGGACCGCACGCGGGTGGCCGCGTTCGAGGCGCGGGTGCAGTCGCTGGTGGCGCGGCTGGACGCGTACACGTTCCGGTTCACGGGGCCGTGGCCGGCCTACAGCTTCGTGGACGTGCGGCTGGACGTGGAGCCGGCGTCCACCGCGCCGTGAGCCTCAGCGCGGCGCGGTGAGCTTCGCGGCGTCCTCGGCCAGGAGCTCCAGGCCGCCGCCCATGCGCACCCAGCCGGGGGTGAACTCCGTGCGCGCGTACCACGAGCCGTCCGGCGTCTTCGCCATGGAGAGCTCGCCCACGGCCTTGCCGCCGCGCTGGTATTCCACGCGGAAGGCGGGCGTGGGGGCCGGGCCCGGAAGGGCTTCGCCCCGGCCCAGCAGCTCCACGGGGGTGAGGCGCCACAGGCGGTCATGCCAGTTGCGGGCGAAGTCGTCCGGGGTGCCGGGGGCGTCCACGGGCGACAGCTGCACGGCGCCTGGCGGCTTGCCGCTGGCGACGAACGTGCGGGACCTGGTGCCGCTGGAGATGACGATGCGGTCGAAGCCGTCCACGTCGAAGGTGTGCAGGCGCCGGTCCACGAGCCGGCTGGACGCGGCCTCCAGGTCCGGCAGCAGTGCGGGGCCGAGGAGGAAGACGTGCCCGTCGGACGCGCGCTGGAGGTAGGGGGCGCCCCAGCCTGAAGCAGGCGTGGCGAGGCGGAACGTCCTGGGCGTTCCGTCGAGCGTGAGCGTCAGGCCGCGCTCCGTCTTCGCGAGGCCGATTTCGTCCAGCTTCTTGTCGTCCAGGACGCCCAGGTCCCGCTGCGCGCGCAGCGGAGCGAAGCGGGAGAACAGCTTCAGCGCCACGTCGTTGCCACGCAGCTCGCGGGGCGGAGGCACAGGGGCGGGGCTCGCGGGCGTCCCCGCATCCGTGCCCATGGTGGCGATGGAACCCGCATCTGCCCCGGCATCACCCAGTTCGGACTGCGCCACACCGCCATCCGTCGCTCCAGGTCCGGTGCCCGGCTTCGCGGGCTTGTTGCCCAGGCGGACCCAGATGGTGTCGCGGTCCTGGGGATCGCGGAACAACTCCACGAAGCGCGTCTCCTCGTCGTACCGGATGCGGTCGAGCGCGCTCGCCTGCGCGTCCTCCACCGTCACCTCACCCGGCGCACGCGAAGGCTCGCGCTGCCACACGAAGAACGCGGCCACGAGCGCCACGCCCGCCAGCACGCCCTGCACCGCCACGTCGCGCGCCTTCATCGCGCACCTCCCGCCACTGCGGTGTTCCGTGGCGCACGCCGTCCGCGCCGCCGCGTCACGAAGAAGCCCACCGCCAGCACCGCCACCGGCATGCCGAAGACCGTGGCGTAGAACCACACGACGTCCTGCGAGCGCGTGTGCTGCAACGGCACGTCCTCCTCGCTCGTCGTCACGCCGGAGAGCGCCTCCTCGCCGGAGAGCCAGCGCAGCGTGTCCACCGCGAGATACGCATTGCCCACGTTGCCCAGGATGCCGTCCCCCAGCGCGTCCGCGTCCGCCATCACCACCGCGCGCGGCGCGGGCTTGCCCTCCGCGGCCGGCCGCTCCACCGCCACCACCAGCGGCCACGCCTTCGTGACCTCGCCGGACTCCGGTTCGAAGTCGCCGTTGCGGTCCGCGAACGTCTCTCCGTGCGCGCGCACGCTCGTGTCCAGCAGCACGCCGGGCACGGGCGGCGTCACCGTCTCCAGCGCCGTCGCGCCCAGGAACGCCACCGCGCCCTGCGAGCCCAGCGCGGACAGCGACGTCACCGACGGGTGCGAGGAGAAGCTCGCCGTGCCCAGGTTGCCCCGGTCGCTCTGCTGCCGCGTGGTGCGGAAGTACACCCGGTCATTCGCCAGCGGCACGCGCAGCGACTTCAACCCCATCGGTTGCAGCAACGGCTCCAGCGCCGCGCCATCCGGCTCCAGCGCGATCCACAACCGACCTCCCCGCTCCCAGTACTCGCGCAGCGCGGTGGCCTCCTCCGGAAGCAGCTCCCGCATGGGCCCCAGCACCGCCACCATCGCCGCGTCGCCCGGCACCGCCGAGCCCAACCCCTCCGCCACCGTGAGCGTGCGCACGTCCACGTTCTGCGCGCGCAGCAACTCCTTGAACTGCGCCACCGACGGCCGGGCCGCCTCCCCCTGCACGGGCCGCGTGTCGGCGCGCTCTCCATGGCCTCCCGTGAGGTAGACGACGCGCCGGGGCTTCGCCACCGCCAGCAGCCGCCGCTGCACCTCCGCGTCCAGCCGCTGGAGCTGCCCGCGCGCACGCTCTGGATCCAATCCCAGCGTGAGGATCTCCTTGCGGTCCCCTCGCGCCAGCACCACGGAGCCATTGTTGCTGACGCCCAGGGCCTTGCCGCGCGCGGGTTCCACCGCCTGGTCCAACGACTCCACGCCCAGCTGCGGACTCTCCGGCTCCAGGTCGCGGAAGTACTGCCGCACCGCCTCGCCCACTTCGTTCGCGGGCGGGAAGAAGAGCGTCACCTGCAAAGGCTCGTTGAGACCGCGCACCAGCTTGCGCGTCGCATCGCCCGGCTTCGCGGTCCGGAAGTACGACAGGTCCCAGGTCGCGTCCGCCTGCGTGGCCACGTACGTCGCCGCGAACGCGAACACGATGACGAACGCCATGCCCAGACCGGAGAACAGCGCGCTCTTCACCCGGCCCGTCTCCGGCACGGGCGCCCGGGCCATCGCCACGAGCGCGGCCTCCACCATCGCCAGCGGCACGAGCGCGCACAACAGCAGCGCCGGGAACAGCACCGCCAGCACCGCCGACAGCCGGGGCGACGAACGCGACAGCGGCGCACCGAGGAGCGCCGTCCCCACGTCCCCCTTCACGAAGTAGAGCACCAGCGCGGCCAGCCCCACGACGTACAGCGTGAGCACCCACCGCTCCAGCGCGCGCCGGTCCGCGGGCGCGGCGATCATCCGCACCGCGCGCCACGCCGTCGCGGCCACCACCCCGGCGGTGCCCAGCGCCGCCAGCGCCACGCGGCCGGAGCCCACGCCCAGCACGCGCTCCGCGAGGAACACGGCCACGAGCCCCGCGACGAACGCCCCCGTCGCGGCGAGCCCCGTCCCGAAAGAAGCCGGCGTGCTCATCGCCACCTCCGCGCTTCCAGCACCCGCGTGGCCGCGAACAACGCCACGTAGGTGACCACCAGGTAGTAGACGACGTCCCGCACGTGGATGAGCCCTGCCTGGAACGGAGGGAAGTGCTGGTTCCACAGCGACATCGCGCTGAAGACGTCGGACAGCGGCTGCTCGGTGATGCGCGCCAGCAGCCAGCACAGGATGAGCGCCACCAGCATCACCGCGGAGAAGATGGCCGCGAGCAGCTGGTTCTTCGCGAGCGACGACCCGAACGTCCCCACCGCCAGCGACGCGCTGCCCAGCAGCAGCAACCCCAGGTAGCCCGCCGCCACGTGCCCGAAGGACACCTTGCCGTTCACCAGCACCAGGAGCGGCATGTAGAGCGTGAGCAGCAGGTACAGCGCCAGGAACGCGAGCCCCGCCAGGAACTTGCCCAGCACGATGTCCCGGTCCCGCACCGGCGACGCGTACAACAGCGGCAGCGTGCCCGTCTGGCGCTCCTCCGCGACCAGCCGCATGGACACCAGGATGGCCGCCACGATGGTGAAGCCGCTGGAGTAGTAGAAGAAGCCGGACAGCACCTCCGCGGAGCGCTTGCTCGCGCCGCCCAGGGCGTACGCGTTGAAGAACAGCCCGTTCACCGCGAGGATGATGGCCAGGATGACGTAGCCGCTGAGCGTGCGCAGGTAGCCGGCCAGTTCGCGGCGCGCAATCAGGAGCGCCTTCACGCCTTCACCTCCTGCCCGTGCGTCAGGCGCAGGAACAGCGCCTCCAGCTGTCCCTCGTTCGCGTCCAATCGCAACAACTCCAGGCCCGCGCCCACCACCGCCCGCGCCACCTGGGGCCGCAGGTCCGGCGCCGCCGCGACCTTCAGGGCCAGCACGCCGCCCGCCCCTTCCCGCACCTCCACCGCGCCGAAACCCTGGAGCGCTTCGAGCGCCCGTGCCCGGTCCCCCCGCACCTCCAGCACGATGGACGGACCGCCCAGGCTCCGCGACAGCTCCTCTTCACTGCCCTGCGCCAGCAGCGTGCCCTTGTGGATGATGAGCAGCCGGTCACACGTCTGCGAAATCTCCGGGAGGATGTGGCTGGACACGAGCACCGTGTGCGCGCCCTTGAGGCCGCGGATGACGTCGCGCATCTCCACGATCTGGAGCGGATCCAGACCGCTGGTCGGCTCGTCGAGGATGAGCAGCGCGGGCTTGTGCACCAGCGCCTGCGCCAGCCCCACGCGCTGACGGTAGCCATGGCTGAGCGTGGAGATGACCTCGCCGTGCACGTCGCGCAGGCCGGTCTTCTCCTCGGCCTCGCCGACGTGGGACGCGGTGGCCTTCGCGGGCACGTCGCGCAGCCGGGCGACGTAGGCCAGGTACTCGCCCACCGTCATCTCCTCGTAGACGGGGGGCACGTCCGGCAGGTAGCCGATGCGCTGGCGCACCTCATGGGACTGGCTCACCACGTCGTGCCCGTCGATGACGACGCGGCCCGAGGTGGGCAGCAGCACGCACCCGAGAATCTTGAGCGTGGTCGACTTGCCGGCGCCATTGAGGCCCAGGAAGCCGATGACCTCGCCCTGGCCGATGGTGAAGGCCAGGTCACGGATGGCCGCGTGCTCGCCGTAGAACTTCGTCAGCCCTTCGACCTGGATCATCAGGACTCCTCGAAGCGAGGGGGGAAGCGGCGCACTTCTGTCCCCCCTCCCGAGGAGTGTCAAGCACGGGGCTCAACCGTGGCGGTATTCCGCGCCGTCGGTGGTCCGGCCCAGCGTGAAGCGCAGCGCCTCCTCCAGGCCGGGCAGGAGGAAGGAGAACCCGTGGGCCTGGGCCACGGTGGGCAGGGCGTGGGTGCTGGCCAGGAGGGTCTCCTCGCCCATCTGCCCGAAGACGGTCTTCACCACGGCGGCGGGCAGAGGGAACACCGCCGGACGGTGGAGCACCTTGCCCAGCACCTTCGCCAGCTCGCCCTGTCGAACCGCGTTCGGAGACACGGCGTTGAGAGGCCCTCGGATGGACGGAGTGAAGAGGGAGAACTGGATGAGGCCCAGCACGTCCTCCAGGGACACCCAGCTCAGCCACTGGCGTCCGGAGCCCACGGGCCCGCCGCCGCCCGCCTGGGTCGCGAGCGCCAGCTTCGCGAGCGCCCCGCCGCGCGCGTCCATCACCACGCCGATGCGCAGGTTCACCACGCGGATGCCCGCGTCCTCGGCGGGTTTGGTGGAGGCCTCCCACTGGCGCGTGACGTCCGCGAGGAAGCCGTCACCGGAGGAGGACGTTTCGGTGAGTTCCTCGTCGCCCCGGCTGCCGTAGTAGCCGGTGGCGGACGCGCAGATGAGCACGCGCGGCTTCCGGGTGTTTCGGGCCAGCGTTTCACACAGCAGGCGGGTGCTCTCCGTGCGGCTCTTGAGGATCTCCTGCTTGCGCTCGTCGGTCCATCGGCCCTCGCCCACGTTGGCGCCGGACAGGTGCACCACGGCGTCCACGTCCTCCAGGCCCGCGGCGTCGACGGTGCCCTTGTCGGGAGCCCAGGAGATGTCCCCGCGCGCCGCGTTCGCCCGGCCGCGCACCAGCCGCTTCACGCGGTGGCCCCCGGTGGTGAGGAACGACGCCAGCGCGGAGCCCAGCATGCCGGACGCGCCGCCGATGGCCACGGTGAGCGGGCCCTGGGATGCGAACTGCGCATGGCGGCGCAGGTCCGCGCGGGTGAGCGAGTGGCGGTACGCGAACATGCGCTCCAGGCGCTTGCGCGCGTAGCCCCCGCCGAAGGTGTCCCCCAGCGCGCCCACCGGCAGCTCGTACAGGATGTGGTCATCCAGGATGGAGGCCTGGGGACCCGAGGGGTTCATGCGGTGGTCATGGATCCACTTCGCGAAGGGGCCTTCACGCTGGGTGTCCTGGAAGGAGGAGCCCTCCACGTAGGCGGTGTGCTCGGCGACCATGCGCTGGGGGATGGGGCCCAGGTGGAGCTTCACGACGACGCGGGCGCCAGGGCGGATTCCATCGCCGGAGCGGTCCACGACCTCCGCGGTCTCCCAGGGGGGCGACAGGCGTTCGAAAGCCCCCTCGCGGGTGTGCCAGGAGAAGAGGTCGGCGGCGGGGACCGGCATCTGGCTGTGCGCTTCGAAAACGTGCGGCTTGCCCATGGTTTCTCCAGGGGAGACAGTGCGACCCGAGCATGCTTACTCCCGACCTCCTCGACCGTGCAGTCGAATTGCTGCGACACGGCGGTGTCATCGCCCTGCCAACAGAGACGGTCTACGGCCTCGCGGCCAATGCCGAGGACGAGCTGGCCGTGCGCCGCGTCTTCGCCATCAAGGGCCGGCCGGCGAACCACCCGCTCATCGTCCACATCCCGGATGAGGAGTACCTGCCGGAGTGGGCCCGTGAGGTACCGGACGAAGCGAGGGCACTGGCGAAGGCGTTCTGGCCGGGTCCGCTGACGCTGGTGCTGCGGCGTACGTCGAAGGCCACGGACGCGGTGACGGGAGGCCAGGACACGGTGGCGTTGCGAGTCCCCGGCCACTCCGTGGCGATGGAGGTGCTCGAACGGCTGGGAGGAGGCGTGGCAGCGCCGAGCGCCAACCGCTTCGGCCGGGTGAGCCCGACGACCGCGGAGCACGTGCAGCGAGACCTGGGCGACGACGTGGACCTGGTGCTGGACGGAGGTCCGTCCACGGTGGGCGTGGAGTCAACCATCGTGGACCTGTCGTCCGGAGCCCCCGTGATTCTCAGGCCCGGAGGCCTGGCGACGGAGGACATCGAGCGAGTCCTGGGGCGCACGGTGCCCGTGCGCACGTCGACCACCGTGCGAGTGTCCGGTTCACTGGAGTCGCACTACGCGCCCAGGGCCGGCGTGGTGCTCGCGGAGCCGCATGAAGCGGTGCAGCGGGTGGAAGCGCTGCGTGCACAGGGATTGCGAGTCGGAGTGCTGGGCCCCGCGTCACTGCCACTGCCTGGCGATGTGCAGCGCTTCGACGTGCCGGGAGAACCCGCGCAGGCCGCGCGAGTCCTCTACGCGCGGCTGCGGGAAGCCGACGAACAGGGCCACGACGTGCTCGTGGCCTGTCTGCCCGCCGCCAGCGGCCTGGGCATCGCCGTGCGAGACCGACTGTCCCGCGCGGCGGCGCCCCGCGACAGTTGATCAGAGCTCCTTCACCAGTTCCTGCCGCGCCTTCGCGGTGTAGCGGCCGATGAGCCCCGCGCGCTTGGGCGCGTACTTCGCGCTCTCATACTGGATGGCCATGATGCCCCGGGCCGGCAGCGTCCACTGCGTCAGGTTCACCTGGCTCTCCAGCGTGGTCCACCGGTTGAGCACCTTGAACTGTCCCTGCCCCGCGAGCGCGCTCTCCAGGGTCTCCGCGGAGGCAGCCGCGTCCGCCTCCTGCAGCGGCGCCAGGTCCGCGGCGAAGCGCACGGGGACGTCTCCCCACTTCACCTGCCGCTTCACCTCACGGGCCGTCTTCGGCTCCCCGAACTTCCGGGTGAGCAGGTCCCGCATCAGCGTCTGGAAGGTGCGCGGATCCCCCACGTCCTGGAAGAAGACGTCCACCGCCGCCAGCCGGTTGTCCAGGAACCCCAGCGCCACCTCCGCCGGAAGCTCCGCGATGGTGGTCTTCAACCGCAGCGTCCCATCCGGGGCCACGCTCGCCTCGGGCAGCGCGGCGCGGACCTCGTCCGGCGACATGCCCCAATGGGCCGTCTGGAACCCCTCCGTGCTCCGGTAGGTCTTGTCCGCCGCATCGCGAATCGCCTGCCGCCGCTCCAGCGCGGAAGGCTTGTCCGGATTCGTCGACGCACAACCCGCCGCCAGGCCCAGCACCCCCAACAACCCCAAAGCCCCAAGCTTCATCGCATCTCTCCGTTTGCAGTCACGGGCCTCTCCCCAGGGAGGACCCCCATCGCAGGCATCCCCGCGCTTCGCGGTGTGCGGACATAGAGGAATACGGAGGGACTCCGGAAGCTGGGTCGCCGGACGCCCGGGGGCTTGCGGCCAGCAGCCCGGGTCGCCCAGGCTCTACGTCTGGAGAGGGGAACAGCCACATGGGTATCGCCACGGGGTGGTTATGGGTCGTCCTGGCCATGGCGTCTGGCGCGCGGCCAGATCCTTCCGCCGAAGCCATGTGCGAACTCTCCGCGCTCTACACCGCCGAACGGTCCTTCTTCGGGGAGAAGGACCGCTACGACACCCCCGCGGTCGTCGGCTTCCTTCCCCTGCCCTGCACCGACGGCACCCGGCCTCCCGCGCCGGACGCCCACTCCGTCGGCGGCTGCCAGTTCGTCTTCACCGTCCTCGAAGCAGGCCGCGCTCAAAACGCCACCCTGAAGCTCGAAGCCCGCGGCGTCACGCCCGCCACGCGCAACCTGCGCTTCCTGATGGATGGCCGCGATGCCCTCATCACTCGCGCGGACTCCAACGCCCGCGTGGCGCCCGTGGACTGTGACGCCTGGAGGCGGGCGGCGGATCCGCTCCTGCGCTACCACGAGCTCGCCGGGGAGTACGACTGCGTCACCGGGCCCTATGCCCCGACGCATCCCTGCACCGAGGCCCTCACCCAGCTCGCGAACCTCGCGCGCAAGGGCGTGGGCGTCGCCAGGAAGGAGTACGACGCGCACCCCACCGCGCGCGAGCTGTATCCCTTGAGCCCTCCAACGCCCGCCATGCTCCTCTGCGGCGTCACCGCCTCACCCCAGCAGCGCGCCCAGCACTCGGACCTCCTCTTGAGCCAGGGCCGCCTCCTGGACGTGGTGCTCCAGCCGGGCTGCCGCGATGCCGGTCTTCGCGCCGGCATCCCCCTCCTGTTCAGGGACGGGGCCTGCCCGGGCCCACGCTGTCTGGAGTTGGTGCGCCTGGCCCAACGCGTACAGCTGCCTGAACTGCTCGACGTTCTCGCAGGTCGCGCCGAGCCGCTGGTCACCTGGCTCTGGACTCAGCCCGCCGCGCTCCAGCGCGACTTCCTGAGAGCCGCCACGGACCAGGACTCCAACAGGGTCGACGCGCTCCTCCTGCTGCACCAAGGGGCCTGGCCCAGCCTCCAGGCCCTGACCACGCCTCCGCTCACGCACCTGGAGAATGCGTGGCTCGAACGCGCCCACCGTGAGCACCCCACCCTGGCCCCCGTCCTGAGTCTGCTGCGCGAGCAGCAACAAGGCCACCCCGCCACCGACGCGGACTTCGAGGCCTGGGCACGAACCGTTCCCTGCCGACAGCTCCACGATGCCCGAGACGTGGCCTTGTCCGCGACGCGCCTGCGCGCCATCGCCCAGACCCAATCGCGCTGCCCGGGAGACGCCGTCTCGGTCCTGTCCCGCCACGTCTCGAAGCTGGCCCCCAGGGAGCTCATCGACGTGCTCCAGCCGCTGACCGCGGAGCAGCTGCGCATGCTGCGCAATGACCTGGGCCTCAACGACCCGGCACGCGGCGAGGCCCTGTTCGACTGGGCGATGGAGCGCGAGCCGAGCCTCCTCGACGGACTGGCCGCCACGCCCGCCGTCATGGCGAAGATGCTCACCCCCCGCTACGCGGACCCGCTGGGCGGACGCGAGGCCGTCCTCGACCTGCTGCTGGACTCACAGCGGAGCCCCCGCCTCGCTCCGACCTACGACGCACTCCTCTTCGTGATGGCCGAGGCACTGAAGGGCACGCCTTCCGCCGCGCGCGTCAGGAACATCGCGGAGCGCAACCTGCCCCCCGAAGACCGGCAGCGCCTGCTGTCCGGCATGCTGCGAGCCCGGGACCCACGCCTCCAGGCCGCCGCCGCCGCCGGCGCCGCGGATTGGAAGGCCTCCGATGGCATCACCGCCCCCGCGGCACGGGCCTGCCTTGCGGAGGCCCGCGTCACCCTGGAATGCATGGCCACCCGGTCCAGGCCCCTGGGCCCGCCCCCTCCAGGCCACCGGCAGTTCTTCTTCGGGTGCGGCACGGGGCCCCAGCCGCCTCCGGCCCCACCCGCGCCCATCGAGACCTGGTGCACGCGCTTCGACGAGTTGGTGGCGTCCTGCCGCACCGCCTGCGGAGGCGCGCTGCCCGGCCCGAGCGAGCTCGCGCTCCTCGCGTCCATCGCCGGTGAGCCGCCGCCCACCGCGCCGGACGGCCTGCGCGCCTGCATGCCTGACTTTCCATGAGCCCCCAACTTCGGCGGGCCGCGTCAAAGCCCGTTCTCCCTTTTACAACCGCCGTCCGCTCCGCTATCCCGCGACGGTCACCCAGGAGTGTCCCGTGAAGCGAAGTCTGTCCGGTCTGCTCGTCGCCCTCGCGTTCACCGCCTGCAAGCAGGAGGCGCCGGGCAAGCTGGAGCCCATCCCGCGCCCGCCGGGGGCCACCGCGCCCGAGCCCGAGGAGGCCGCTCCCGTTCCCGCCGCGCCCGCCGTCCCCAAGGACGCCGTCGTGCTGCGCTGGAAGCTCGTCCAGGACGCGCCCGTCTCCTTCCGGCTCAACCTGGCGCTGGACCGCAACGCGGCCGTCCCCGAGTCCGCCCCCGCGCCGAAGGCCGCCAAGGCCGACAAGAAGAAGGGCGCCAAGGCCGCCCCCGCCGGCGAGGCGCCCAAGGCCGCCGCCAGGGCCCCCGTCCCCACCGAGTACATGTACGTGCTCGTGCTGGACAAATCCGGTGAGCGCCAGCTGCGCGTGACGCCCAACGCCGGCGTGGGCGAGGACGCCACCTTCAGCGACCGCGGCTTCATCATCGACGGGCTCCAGGGCCCCGCGCGCAACCTGGCCACGCTGGTGCTGGAGCTGCCGCGCGACCCCGTGCGCCCCGGCGAGACGTGGTCCCTGGGCACCGAGCTCACCACGCCGGACGCCCTGGGCACCCTGTTCCGCCGCGCCCCCGGCGGCGAGCGCCACAACCGCGTGAAGCTCGTCTCCGTCACCCCGGGCGACAACGGCGAGCAGGTGGCCACGCTCGAGTACGACATCGTGGAGCAGTTCGGCGGCACCCTCAGCCCTCCGCGCCCCACCCTTCCCAAGAAGGACAAGGGCGCGAAGCAGATGGCCCCCGAGAATGCCGCCATCGAGGTCCCCAACGAGCTGGACGACACGCCGGCCCCCGCCGCCCAACCGGAAGGCACCGAGCTGGGCGCCACCGTGAAGGTCACCGGCAAGGGCGAGTTCCTGGTGAAGGCCGGCCAGTGGCGCTCCTGGGAGGGCACCCTGTCCACCTCCCTCAACGGCCCCGCGCAGCCCGCCGTGAACCTGCCCGTGGGCACCTACCAGGCCCGCGTCTCGCCCGTCGGCGCTCCGCAGGCTCCGGCGGCGCCGCAGGCTCCGGCCGAGCCTACCGCGACTCCGCCCGCGCCGTAGGGGCCGGGCCGTCCGAAGCGCGCACCATCCGCACCACGGCGTCCACCCACTCCGGGTGGGCGTTGAGGGACGGCACCAGCGTCAGCGACTCGCCGCCCGCCTCCACGAACTGCTCCTTCGCGCGGAGGCCAATCTCCTCCAGCGTCTCCAGGCAGTCCGCCACGAAGGCCGGGCACATCACCGCCAGCCGCTTCACGCCCTTCGCCGCCAGCTCCGGCAGCACCAGGTCCGTGTAGGGCTTCACCCACGGCGTGCGCCCCAGCCGAGACTGGAAGGACACCGTGTAGCCGCCCTCCGGCAGCGCCAGCCGCTGGGCCAGCATCCGCGCCGTCGCGAAGCACTGCGCGCGGTAGCAGTGCCGGTTCTCCGCCGTGATGGCGTCGCAGCACCCCGCGGACGACAGGCAGTGCTGCCCCGTCGGGTCGCTCTTGCGCATGTGGCGCTCCGGCACCCCGTGGAAGCTGAACAGCACGTGGTCCGCGCGCGTGTCCGCGATCACCGGCCGCGCCACCGCCGCGAACGCGTCCAGGAAGCCCGCGTCGTCCCAGAACGCCGGCACCGCGCGCACGTTGGGGACGTCCCAGCCCTCCGCCAGCACCTCATAGGTGCGCGCCAGCGACGACGCGGAGGACGACGCCGCCTCGTGCGGGTACAGCGGCAGCACCGTGACCTCCGACACGCCCTTCGCCTTCAGCCGCGCGATGGCGTCCGGCAGCGACGGGTTGCCGTAGCGCATGGCCAGCTCGACCTCGTAGTCGTGCCCCAGCTGCTCCCGCACCCGCGCCTCCAGCGCGCGGCTGAACACGAGCAGCGGCGAGCCCTCCTTCATCCACACCTTGCGGTACGCCTCCGCGCTCTTCGCGGGGCGGAACGGGAGGATGAAGAGGTTCAGCAGGAACCAGCGCCCCACCGGGTGGATGTCGATGACGCGCGGGTCGTTGAGGAACTCGCGCAGGTAGCGGCGCACCGGCCCGGACTCGGGCGCGTCCGGCGTCCCCAGGTTGACGAGCAGCAGGCCCCGCTTCGTGGTCGGCACAGGCATGCGTGAGGTCTCAGTGCAGCGCGTGCGGCAGCGTGAGCGCGAACTCGGCGATGCGCGCCTCGAAGCGCGTGCCGTCCGGGCGCTCCATCTCGTAGCCGCCGCGCATGGTGCCGAAGGGCGTCTTCAGCATCGCCCAGCTCGTGTACTCGAACCGCTCGCCCGGCTTGAGGTGCGGCTGACGGCCGACCACGCCCTCGCCCTTCACCTCGTCGATGTGCCCCTGGGCGTCGGTGATGATCCAGTGCCGGGACCGCAGCTGCGCCGGGACGGTGCCTTCGTTGAAGAGCACCACCTTGTACATGAAGGCGAACTGCCCGGACTCAGGAGTGCTGCGCTCCGGCCAGAAGGTCGGCTCCACGGTGACGCGGATGCCGTCGGTGGTGGCGGTGGACATGGCGGGAGACTTGGCAGCGACTCCCGCCCGATGCAAGCGAAACGCAGGGCTCGCCCGTCAGCCGCGCTCCTGCTCCCGGGCGGGCGTCTCCGGCGCCTTCTCCTCTTCCGGGGGCTTGGGGAACACCAGCGACGCCACGATGGCCACCAGCAGGCAGCCGGCAATCACCGCCAGCGAGATGCCGATGGGAATCTTGAACCAGTGCTCGATGAGCATCTTCACGCCCACGAAGGCCAGGATGACGCCCAGCGCGACCTTCAGCAGGTGGAACTTCTCCATCAGGCTGGAGACGACGAAGAACAGCGAGCGCAGGCCCAGGATGGCGCAGACGTTGGACGTGTAGATGATGAACGGGTCCTTGCTGATGCCCAGCACCGCCGGGATGGAGTCCATGGCGAAGAGCAGGTCCGTGGCCTCCACCACCATCAGCACGATGAACAGCGGCGTCACCTTGCGCCGGCCGTCCTCGTGGACGAAGAACCGGCTGCCCTCGCCCTGACGCGCCACCGGCAACAGGCGCCGGGACATCCTCACGATGAAGCCCGCCTCCGGATCCACGTCCTCGTCCTCCTTGGCCCAGAGCATCTTGGAGGCCGTGTAGACGAGGAACGCGCCGAACAGGAAGATGAGCCACTCGAAGCGGGCCACCAGCGCCGTGCCCGCGACGATGAGCAGCGCGCGCATCACGAACGCGCCCAGGATGCCCCAGAAGAGCACCCGGTGCTGGTGCTGCGGCGGCACCCGGAAGTAGCCGAACACCATCAGGAAGACGAAGAGGTTGTCGACCGACAGCGCGTACTCCACGACGTACGCCGTCAGCCACTCCAGCGCCGGCCCCTTGCCGCCGTAGTGCCAGACGCCTCCGCAGAACGCGAGGCTGATGCTCACCCACACGAGCGTCCACAGGGTCGCCTCCTTCGGCGACACCGCGTGCTCCTTGCGGTGGAACAGCCCCAGGTCCATGGCGAGCATCGCCAGGACGAAGACGTTGAAGGCCACCCAGGGCCAGAGCGTGTGGGTCATCACGCCCCGCTGCCTACTCCGGGACGGCCCCGTCGGCTACTCCCATTCCGTCGCTGGCCGCCGCAAGACGACCAGGGAACGTCCCATGGCCTGCACCGTGCCGCCCGCCGGCGTGTGCGTGCGCAGGGACTCCCCCGTGGCCGCGGTGTCCACCACCAGTTCCCAGTCCGCGCCCCACTCCAGGGCGGGCAGCCTGAAGGAGATGGGCTCGTGGTGCGCGTTGAGCAGCACCAGCAACGTGTCCCCCACGATGCGGTGGCCCTCGTCGTCCGGCGTGGCGATGGCGTCCCCGCCCAGCAGGAAGGCCAGGGAGCGCACGTAGGGCTTCTCCCAGTCCTCGCGCTTCATCTCCTTGCCGTCCGGCCGGAACCACGCCAGGTCCTTCAGCTCGCTGTCCCAGATGTGGGCCCCGCGGAAGAAGCGGCGCTTGGACAACACCGGCTGCTCGCGGCGCAGCTTGATGATGCGGGAGGTGAAGTCCAACAGCTGGCGCTGCTGCTCGTTGAGCTCCCAGTTCACCCACGACAGCTCGTTGTCCTGGCAGTAGGCGTTGTTGTTGCCCTTCTGCGTGCGGCCCATCTCGTCGCCCGCCACCAGCATGGGCACGCCCTGCGACAGGAAGAGGGACGCCAGGAAGTTGCGCTTCTGCTGCTCGCGCAGCGCGTTCACCTTGGGGTCGTTCGTCTCCCCCTCCACGCCGCAGTTCCAGGCGTGGTTGTCATTGGCGCCGTCGCGGTTCTCCTCGCCGTTGGCCTCGTTGTGCTTCTCGCTGTACGTCACCAGGTCGTGCAGCGTGAAGCCGTCGTGCGCGGTGACGAAGTTCACGCTCGCCGTGGGCTTGCGGCCGGACAGCGCGAACAGGTCGGAGCTGCCGGTGAGCCGCGAGCCGATCTCCGCCGCCTGCCGGTCGTCACCCTTCCAGTAGCGGCGCATGGTGTCGCGGTACTTGCCGTTCCACTCGCTCCACAGCACCGGGAAGTTGCCCACCTGGTAGCCGTAGTCCCCCACGTCCCACGGCTCCGCGATGAGCTTCACGCGGCTCAGGACGGGGTCCTGGTGGAGGATCTGGAAGAAGGCCGCGCGGGTGTCGTAGCCGTGCCTGTCCCGTCCCAGCGTCGTCGCCAGGTCGAAGCGGAAGCCGTCCACGTGCATCTCTTCCACCCAGTAGCGCAAGCTGTCCGCGATGAGCTTCAGCGCGTACGGGTGCGTGGCGTTCCACGAGTTGCCGCACCCCGTGAAGTCCATGAAGTAGCGCGGGTCCTTCTCACTGAGCCGGTAGTACGCGCCGGCGTCCAGCCCCTTGAAGGACAGCGTGGGCCCCAGGTGATTGCCCTCGCAGGTGTGGTTGTAGACCACGTCGAGGATCACCTCGATGCCCGCGCGGTGCAGCAGCTTCACCATCCCCTTGAACTCCGCCACCTGCTCGCCCAGCGAGCCCGACGCGCAATAGCGCGCGTCCGGAGCGAAGAAGCCCAGCGTGTTGTAGCCCCAGTAGTTGGAGCGCCCCTTCTGGGTGAGGAACGGCTCGTCCACGAAGGCGTGGATGGGGAGCAGCTCCACGCTCGTCACGCCCACCTTCTTCAGGTGCTCGATGCTGGCCGGGTGCGCCAGGCCCGCGTACGTGCCGCGCAGGTGCTCTGGAATGCGCGGGTGCAGCTGGGTGAAGCCCTTGACGTGCAGCTCGTAGAGGACCGTCTTGTGCCAGGGAATCTCCGGCCGCTTGTCGTTCTCCCAGTCGAACCCGTCCGCCAGGATGACCGCCTTGGGCACGCCCCAGGCGTCGTCCTGCGTGTCCATGACGAGGTCCTCCTCCTTGCCCCCGTGCACGTACCCGTGGATGGGCGCCTTGTGGTCCACCTGGCCGTGCAGCGCGCGGGCGTAGGGGTCCACCAGGAGCTTGTGCGGGTTGAAGCGCAGGCCCTTCTTGGGTTCATACGGACCGTGAACCCGCAGGCCGTACAGCGCCCCCGCGTGCAGGCCCGGCAGGTAGCCGTGAAAGACGTGGTTCGTGGTCTCCAGCAACGGGAAGCGGCGCGTCTCCTTCTTGGGGTCGGCGGGGTCGAAGAGACAGACCTCCACCTTCTTCGCGTGCTCGCTGAACACGGCGAAGTTCACGCCGTTCCCGTCGTACGTGGCGCCCAGGGGAAACGGCTTCCCTGGAAGCACCTCGGCCCTTCTCATCCAGTGCTCCTCTCCAGCAGCACCACCGGGAACTCCGCGAGGAGCGGCCCCAGGGCCAGCCCCACGCCACCCGGCCCCTGCTGGGGACGGACGGTGTTCCCGGTGAAGACATTGCGGAACATCATGCCCGCATATGCCTCCGGAAGGTTCAGGAACGTACCGTCGTACGCTTGCGCCAGCCCGCCGGACTCCAGCGCCTCCAGCGTGTAACGCGGCGCGCAGGCAATCAGCACGCTGTCACCGTGCGTGCGAGCGAAGCCGACCGCCGCGGGCGAGCGCGGCCCGGACAGCTCCAGCGCCTCGTAGCCGCCCCCGCGGAAGAGGTCCGCGTACTTCTGGCGCAGCCGCAGCGACTCCGCCAGGACGAAGAGCTTCACCTGCCCGTCGTCCATGTCCCGGGTCAGCCGCGCGCACAGCGCGGGCCGGTCCTTCGCCGCCGCGTCGTCCAGCGCCGTGAGCAGCCGCTCGCGCAGGGCGTAGTCCACCGGCCGGCGGTTGTCCGGATCCACCAGCGACAAATCCCACAGCTCGCAGCCCTGGTACGTGTCCGCCACGCCGGGCGAGGCCAGCTTCAAGAGCAGCTGCCCCAGCGCGTTGTGCTGGCCCGCGCGCTCGATGCGGCGCTTGAAGGCCTTCACGCCGTCCAGGAAGGCCTGGCCCTTCGCGGGGTCGAAGCACGCGTCCACGAACTGCGCCACCGCGTCGTCGTAGGCGCCGTCCGGGTTGGTCCACGACGTGCGGACCTTGGCCTCCTTGATGGCCTTGCCCATGTACTCGCGCACGCGGCGGTGGAACTCCTTGAACTCGGCCAGGGGCACCTCTTCGCCCATGGGCCACGCGCCCACCACCGTCTGGAAGAAGAGGTAGACGTCGTTGGACGACGGCGCGGGCCCCGTGGGCAGGTGGCTGACGAAGGGCCGGGTGAGGTCCGCCCAGGCGCGCACCTGCTCCCGCCAGACCTCCGGCAGCTCCGTGAGCACGTTGATGCGCGCGCGCACGTCCTCGCTGCGCTTGGTGTCGTGGGTGCTGGAGGTGAGCATGCTCGCCGGCCAGCGCTCCGCGCGCTCCTGGTTGCGCAGGTGGAAGGTGGTGGCGCGCATGCCGAAGTGCTCCGGCTCGCCGCCCACCTCGTTGAGGCTCACCAGCCGGTTGTAGATGTAGAAGACGGTGTCCTCCAGGCCCTTGGCCATGACGGGGCCCGTCACCTGCTGGAGCTTCATCGCGAATCTCAGCATCACCGCCTTCTCGTCGTCCCCCACGTGCTCCGGGTAGCGGCCCAGGAGGATGTCGCGCAGGAAGTCAAAGATGGAGGCGTTGGTGGTGGTGTTGCGCTCCTTGGCGCGCTGGAGGGTCCACTCGATGTACTGCACGTCGCGCACGTCCAGCTCCGCGCGCCAGCCGTCCACGTAGGTGCGGTAGACGGGGAACAGCGCGATGAACTCCACCAGCGCGCGCCGCAGGCTGTTGAGCGTGAAGTCGCGCGTGCGGCGGTTCATCTCCGAGATGCGGTTGAGCTCGTGCGCCAGCACGTTGATTTCGCTGGCCATGCTCACGCGCATGATGAGCAGCTTCTTCTGGTACACGAGCTCCGCGAAGTCCTGCGTGCCGCCCGCGAAGCGCTCGTACGTCTCCGTCAGGTGCGCCTCCGCGGCCGGGTGCACGAACAGGCCGCTCACGGCGTTGGCGAAGCGGTAGCCGGTGGTGCCGTGCACCGCCCACGACTCCGGGATGCGCTCGCGGCCGCCTTGAATCTTCTCCACCGCCACGAAGAGCGCCTTGCGCAGCGGGCTGTCCGGCGCGTCCATCACCTCGCGCCGCCACTTCGCGCGCAACAGCGCCTCCACCTCCGGCCACCGCGCGTCGTCCCCCTCCTTCTTCCCGGCGTCGAAGCGCGCCCGCGCCCGCTCCACGAAGAAGCGCTCCTGCAGGTCCAGGAAGTAGGCGGTGGGGTCGAAGAGGCCGTCCGGGTGGTCGATTCTCAGGCCCGTGACGCGCCCCTCGCGCAGCCACTCGAAGATGCGCTGGTGCGCCTCCAGGAAGACGTCCGGGTCCTCCACGCGGATGGCGGCCAGGCCGTTGATGTCGAAGAAGCGGCGGTAGTTGATCTCCTCGCCCGCCACGCGCCAGTGCGCCAGCCGGTAGCTGCAGTTCTGCAGCAGCGTGTCCAAGAGGTCGAAGGAGCGCACGTTGCCGGGCGTGCCGTTGAACACCCGGAGGTTCTCCTCCACGTACGCCGCCAGCTCCGCGCTGTCCGCCACCACCGCGCCCAGCCGCCGCTTGATGACCTCCTTCTCGCGGTGCCGCTCCGTCACCTTCGCCGCGTCCACCTCCGTGCGCAGCGGCAGGTGGTCCAGGGCCGTCAGGATGGAGAGCAGCTCCACCAGGTGCGGCGACTCCGCGCCCAGCTGCTTCTCCAGCCGCTCCAGGCCGTGCTTGAGGATGGTGGCGTACTGGCGCGGCGCCACCGGCAGCCGGTGGTCGTAGTAGTGCAGGTGGAAGGCGCCGGAGTCGTAGGACAGCTTCAGCTCGCCGCGCTCCAGCACGATGCCGTACTGGTCGCCCAGGATGGGCAGCAGCACCTTGTCCGCCAGCTCGTCCTTCACCGGCCGCCAGTCCACGTCGAAGAACTTCGCGTAGACGGACGACGGGCCGTTCTCCAGCACGTCCAGCCACAGGCGGTTGTCCCGCTCGATGCCCATGTGGTTGGGCACCACGTCCAGCACCTGCCCCAGCCCGTGCTCGCGCAGGGCGTCACAGAGCGCCGCGTGGTCCTCTGGCGTGCCCACCTCCGGGTTGAGCCGTTGGTGGTCCACGCAGTCGTAGCCGTGGGTGCTGCCGGGCGTGGCCTTGAGGTAGGGCGACGCGTAGAAGTCGCTCACGCCCAGCTTCGCCAGGTACGGCACCAGCGCCTTCGCCTGTTGGAAGGTGAAGCCCTGGTGCAGCTGCATCCGGTAGGTGGACAGCGGGGTGACGCGGCGCGATTGCAGCTCGCGTTGGACCTGTTGGAAGAGGTCGTCCGCCCGAGCCTCCACCGTCGTGTGCGTGCCATCCGCGTCCGCCTGCCGCGCGGAGCGCTCCCCTGCCTCGGAACCGTCGTGGAACATGGGCCCCAGAGGTAGGTCCGACGCGGCGCGTCCGCCAGCGGGCAGATGCGCCTTAGCCCCCTTTTCAACGCTCCGGGCGAGCGGCTGGCAGAGGGGGAAAAAGCGGAGGGCCCGTCGCGCGCGATGCGTGACGAGCCCCCAGGGTCCTTCGGGCGACCGGCGACGGCCCCGACGGGCCCTGCACCGTTCAGCTCAGGTGCTTGTTCACCAGCGCGGTCATCTCGAACATGGTGACGTTCTTCTTGCCGCCGAAGATGGGCTTGAGCTTGTCGTCGGCGTTGATCTGGCGCTTGTTCTTCGCGTCCTGGAGGTTGTTCTTCTTGATGTAGTCCCAGATCTTGCTGACCACCGCGGTGCGGGGCAGCGCCTTGGAACCGACGATCGCCGCCAGCTCAGCGGAGGGCGTCATCTCCTTCATGAACGCAGCGTTGGGCTTACGGCCCGCGGCCTTCTTCGCGGCAGGAGCCTTCTTCGCGGCAGCAGGGGCAGACTTCTTCGCAGCGGCTTTCTTGGCGGCCATTCGTCTTGTGTCTCCTCCCCTCCGAAGGGGACGTTGCACGGCGTGCTTGCATCTTCAAGCTAGAGCCGATGGCGCGTAGTAGCACGGCCTAGAGCGAAAAACAGCGTCCATCGCGCGCTTTTTCCCTCTGGGCCCCCTCGGAGCAATGGATTCGGAGCCTAGAACTCGGCCCCGCAGCGCATTCTTCCCTCGGGAACGGAAGCCTCGCGACGCGTCCGGAGCGCCAGGAACCGGCTCCGGAGGCCGTTTTCCCTCGGGGATTGTGCCTCGCAACGCGTCCGGAGGCGGAAAGTCGGCATCCGGAGCATCTGCCTCCTCGGGGAGGACCCCACCCTTTTCGACGGTGGACGGGATGTGGCTTTTCGGATGAAACAGCGCCCATGAATGCCCTCATCACTGGTGCCGGTGGCTTCCTGGGGACCTGGCTCGCTCGGGCGCTGGCTGCGCGCGGCGACCGGGTTTCATGCCTGTTGCGCCCCACCACGGACACCCGCGAGCTGGAAAAGGCCCTGGAAGGCCACCCCTGGACGCGGGTGGTGGGCGACGTGACGGACCCCGCCTCGCTGGCCAGCGCGGTGAAGGGCGTGGACGTCGTCTTCCACCTGGCCGGCATCCGCCGCGCCGCGCTGCGCGACGAGTTCATGCGCGTCAACGCGGAGGGCACCCGCCTCATCTGCGAGGCCATGGCCGCCCTGCCCCAGCCCCGCCCCCGCCTGGTGA
>NZ_RAVY01000077.1:0-39690 GCF_003611625.1 Corallococcus sp. CA054B | reverse complement strand
GGTGGTTGGCGGCCACGCCCGCCGCGCCCGTGGCCTCCTCCGCGCCGGCCGTGGCCGCCAACCACCTGCGCCCCACGGACGACTCGCTATTCGAAGTGCCGGTGGCCGGCTTCGCGTCCGCCGCCAACTCCTTCGTGGAAGGCGAACACCGCGTCATCATCCACACCGTCGAAGGACAGGTGAAGCGCGGCACCATCCGCGACGCGGACCTCCTAGAGGACACCATCTCCCTGGAGCAGCAGAGCGGCTTCGCCCCGGAGCGCATCCCCGGCAAGCGCGTGAAGGCCATCTTCTTCATGCTCGCCGCAGGCGCCCGTCAGCCGCAGGCGGAGGGCTCGAAGATCCGCGTCACCTTCAACGACGGCCGCCAGGTGGCCGGCTTCTCCCAGGACTTCAAGGGCCCCACCCCGGGCTTCTTCGTCATCCCCGCCGACACCCGCACCAACACCGCGCGCATCTTCATCTACCGCGCCAGCGTGCAGGCCGTCGCCGAGGGCTGAAGCGTCACCTTCCGGGGGCGGCACCGCCCGCCCCCACCGCGCATGAAAAAGAGGGGCCCCGGTCACCCGAGGCCCCTCTCTTCATTTCAAGACTGGAACGAAGACTACTTCTTGTCCGTGGCCGTCGGGGCCGCCGCCGCGTCCGGCTTCTTCGTGGTCTCCAGGTCCAGGGTGATGGTCACCTCGTCACCCACCGCCACGCCGCCGGCCTCCAGCGCCTTGTTCCAGGTCAGGCCGAAGTCGCTGCGCTTGATCTTCGTGGTCGCCGTGGCGCCGCGGCGCACGTTGCCCCACGCGTCCTTCGTCTCCGCCGTCGGGCCTTCCACGGCCAGCGTCACCGGCTTGGTCACGCCGTGCATCGTCAGGTCGCCCGTGACGTTCAGCTTGTCCTTGCCGGCCTTCGCCACCTTCGTGGACTTGAAGGTGATGGTCGGGAACTTCTCCACGTCGAAGAAGTCCGCGCTGCGCAGGTGCTCGTCGCGCTTGGGCTCGTTGGTGTTGATGGTCTTCGCGTCGAGGGTCGCCTCGATGGTGGACTTGGTGATGTCCTTGTCATCCAGGTTGATGTTGCCCTTCACGTTGCTGAACGTGCCACGCACGTTGGACACCATCATGTGCTTCACGGCGAACTGCGCGCTGGAGTGCGACGAGTCGATCTCCCACGCGGACGCGAAGGCAAACGACGGGGCGGCGACGGCGAGCAGCGTGATGGCGGACTTGAGCGACATCTTCATGGTGTGGACTCCTTGAGTTTGCGGACTGCGAGGTTCAGGCGCGCAGCGCGAAGCTGCGCATGGACAAGGTTCCGTGATGGAAGCCCTCGAACACGGGGGTGATGCGGTCCTCGGGGAGGGCAGCTCCGAGGACGAAATAAATCGGCAACCAATGCTCGACGGATGGATGCGCGACCCGCGCATTCGGTGCGTCCATCCATGACTGAAGCCCGAGGAAGTCTCGGGCGGCAAGTTTTCCGGCGACCCACGCATCGAACTCGGCGGCCCATGGCTCGGCGGACGCCAGCTTGTTTCGGAAATTCACCCGGCGAAGGTTGTGCACCACTCCGCCGCTACCCATGAGCAGCACACCTTCGGAGCGCAAAGGACGCAGCGCCTCGCCCATGCGCGCCACCTGCGCGGGCGTCGCGTCCGCGGGCAGCGCCACCTGCAACACGGGCACGCGCGCCTCCGGGAACGCATGCCGCAGGGGCACCCAGACGCCGTGGTCCAGGCCGCGCTCGCCGTCCGCCACCGCGGGCACGCCCGCCGAGGACAGCCGCGCCACCACGTCCTGCGCCAGGGAAGGAGCCCCTGGCGGCGCGTACCGCAGCCGGTACATCTCTTCAGGGAAGCCGTAGAAGTCGTAGACGAGCGGCGGCGCGGCCATCGCCGTGACGTGCACGCGCGCGTCCGTCTCCCAGTGCGCCGACACCACCACCAGCGCCTTCACCGCGCCCACGCCGTCACCAAAGCGCTTGAGCGCCTGGGGATATGCGTCCGCGTCCAGCGCCGTCATGGGCGAGCCGTGCGACACGAACAGCGCCGGAGCCACCTGCCGGGCGACCGAGGGGCCCGGCCCCATCACTCCCGCCACCCCGGCGGCTGCCACGCCCTGCAGCACCTCGCGTCTGTCCACCCCGGTTGGCATCGTGGCGGCTTCTACTGCAACCCCAGGACCAATGCAGCTGACGCGATAAGCACCTGGAATTGCTAGGCATCCCATTCCAGCGCTGCGAAATGACTCTCAATTTGATAGAGAAGCACCTCAGACTGAGACACCTGGGAGAGACGTCGTGGCGGGTCTGGAAGGTTTGGACTTGAAGGAGCTCCTGGCGTTCGAGCCGAAGGGCGGAGTCATCCGCTTCGCCGGGCAGCGGGCGCTGTTGATGGACCCGGTGACGCTGGGGCTCCTGCGCAAGGAGCTCATCGGGATGCTGGGGATGACGGCCGCGCGCGGCATCTTCACGCGGCTGGGCTACGCGCACGGCTGGCGCACGGCGGAGGCGATGAAGACCGCGGTGCCGTGGAAGGATGAAGCGGAGTGGCGCCGCTCGGGCGGCCGGCTGCACACGCTGATGGGCCAGGTGCGCGTGGAGCGCATCGAGCGCACGGCCCAGGATGGCCCGGAGCCCTTCGCGGAAGCGCAGTGGAGCGACTCCTATGAGGCCGAGCAGCACCTGCTCCACCTGGGCCAGGCGGAGGAGCCCGTGTGCTGGAGCCTCACCGGCTTCGCGTCCGGCTACCTGAGCTACTGCAACGGCAAGCAGATTTACTGCGCGGAGCTCAAGTGCGTGGGCAAGGGCGACGCCTTCTGCCACATCGTGGGCCGCCCGGAGGCGGAGTGGAGCACCGAGTGCACGGAGTTCCTGCGCTTCTATGAAACGCAGTGCATGGAGGGCGTGCTCGGGCAGGTGACGGAGGCGCTGCGGCAGGCGGAGCGCAAGCTGCGCGCGAAGCGCCAGTCGCTGGCGCGCGTGTCCGGCGTGACGGAGGACCCCACCGGCATGGTGGCCCGTTCGGAGGCCATGCAGCGCGTGCTCAACCTGGCGCGCCGGTCCGCCAAGGTGGACACCACGGTGCTCGTCACCGGCGAGAGCGGCGTGGGCAAGGAGCGCATCGCCCGGCTCATCCATGACGAGTCCGGCCGCTCGCACAAGGCCTTCATCGCCGTGAACTGCGCCGCGGTGACGGAGAGCCTCCTGGAGAGCGAGCTGTTCGGCCACGCGAAGGGCGCCTTCACCGGCGCCACGCACGACCGGCCCGGCCTCTTCGAGGCGGCGCACGGCGGCACCCTCTTCCTGGACGAAGTGGGCGAGGTGCCTCCCGCCATGCAGGCGAAGCTGCTGCGCGCCCTCCAGGAGAGAGAAGTGCGCCGCGTGGGGGAGAACACCAGCCGCAAGGTGGACGTGCGCGTGGTGGCCGCCACCAACCGCGAGCTGTCCGAGGAGGTCCGCCTGGGCCGCTTCCGCCAGGACCTCTTCTACCGGCTGCGCGTCATCGAGCTGCGCATCCCGCCCCTGCGCGAGCGCCGCGAGGACATCCTGCCCCTGGCGCGCCTGCTGCTGGCGGAGACCGGCGAGCGGCTGGGCCGCCGCGTGAGTGGCCTGTCCCCGGACGCGGCGGATCAACTGCTGCGCTACCCCTGGCCGGGCAACGTGCGCGAGCTGGGCAACGCCGTGGAGCGCGCGGTGGCGCTGTGCGAAGGGCCGCGCCTGGAGCGCGACGATTTGCCGGAAGAGGTGCGCGCCGCGCCGCCCAGCCTGGTCCCCACCGGCAACCCGCGCCGGCTGGAGGACATGGAGAAGGAGTACATCCTCGCGGTGCTGGCGCAGAACGGCGGCAACCGCTCACGCACCGCGGAGCAGTTGGACATCGGGGTGGCCACGCTCTACCGGAAGCTCAAGCAGTACGGCCACCCGGAGGCCGCGCACTGACTTCAGTTGAGGTACTGGTCGCGGTCCGGCGGGCGGTTGCGGTCCACCACGCGCAGGTGCTTGGAGCGGTCGCGCAGCTGCCGCTGCAGGCGCCAGTGCTGCAACTGGAGCATCAGCCGCTTGGGGCTCGCGCCGCGCACGTACACGAACACCAGCACCAGGCCGAAGATCTCCGGCGCCACCGCGCGCCAGGAGCCCGCGGTCAGCATGTTCAGCACCGTGAAGCCCGCGCCAATGGCCGCGAACCAGTTGCCCGTCAGCGGGATGCCCCAGAAGTTCGTCTGCCCCTTGCCGATGACGAGCCCGTATGCCACCCACATCACCGCCGTCATCACGGAGCCGCCCGCGTAGACGCTCATGGGCATCACCAGGGCCAGCGCCGTGGTGATGAGGCCCGCGACGAACGGGATGCCCACCGCGACCAGCAACAGCCGCTTGCCGCCCCAGGTGGACTCCAGGAAGCCACCGATGGACCAGATGATGAGGCCGCCGAAGAGGATGCCCAGCGGCCCCGTGGCCACGAAGGCGTAGGTGACGAGCTCCCAGACGCGGAAGCGCAGAATCACGTCCGCCGGGTTGAGCAGCAGCAGCCCGCCCTGCCCGCGTGAGGTCGCCAGGAACAGGGCGGAGATGCCCACGAACGCAATCGCCAACTTGGCGGCCATCGAATCCAGGCTCGGGAACATGTCGCCGAAACCGCCGCCGCCTCGATTGTAGCCCCGCATGGGTCGCATAGATGCCCAAAGGTGGTGGAAGCCCGCCCGGTCCGCAACCCTAAATCCAGAAACGATGAAAGGCGCCCCGCCCTGGTGTCACCAGGGAGAAGCGCCCTCGCATCCCACGCCTTCGCTGTACCTGCCGGGCTTACGTCTTGTGGCGGTAGAAGAGCGTGATGGTCAGACAGTGAAACTCCTTGTCCGAGGACTGCGTGACGATCTTGTCCACGACCTCCACGGAGGAGTTCTCCTTCAGCCACTTGGTGATGTTCTCGCCCATGTTCTCGCGATCGCGCGCGAGCGTGGTGGAGAACACCTTGACGCCCGTGAAGCTGATAACGCCCATTCCAACCCTCGTGTCACCAGAGATTACAAATGTTTACCCCGAGTCGGGGGCGCCATCAAGAAACGGGCCCGACAATCCGGCCCGGGAGCCGCTTCCCGCCCCCGCAGGAGTCCATCGGGAGGCGGGGGCCTGCCCACCGTCCACCCGCCGACAGTGCGGCGGAGGGGGTGGGCGCCCGGCCCTTCAGCGACCGGCGGCGGCGCGCCGGGCCTGACAGGTGACTTCGTCCTTGCAGGCGGGACCGATGCCCTCCGGGTGGGCCGTCAGGGGCGTCTTGTCGCTCTCCTCCACACCGCACACCACGCAGCGGCGCTTGCGGTTGCGGCGCTCGGCACGGCGCTGCTCGGCGATGGCCTTGGCCCGCTCGCGGGCCGTCTTCGCGTCCACCTCGTTGCTCATCTCACCACGTCCCGTCCGGATGTCGTCTGCCCCGTACCCCAACGCCACGGTGCGCTCCTAGAGCGCCTCGACCAGCACGGCGATGCCCTGGCCGCCACCAATGCAGGCGGACCCGATACCATAGCGGCCGCCCCGGCGCTTCAGCTCGTACGCCAGCGTCATGGTGATGCGGGCCCCGGAGGCGCCCAGCGGGTGGCCCACGGCGATGGCGCCGCCGTTGACGTTGGTGGCGTCGCGTGGCAGGCCCAGGTCCTTCTCCACCGCCAGGTACTGGGGCGCGAAGGCCTCGTTGACCTCGAAGAGGTCCACGTCCGTCAGCTTCGCGTCCGCGCGCTTGAGCAGGTTGCGGATGGCCGGCGCGGGGCCAATGCCCATGATGCGCGGGTCGCACCCGGCGATGCCCCAGTTGACGAGCCGCGCCACGGGCTTGAGGCCGTGCTTCTCCACGAAGCTGCGCGTGGCCATGACCATGGAGCCCGCGCCGTCGCAGATGCCGCTGGCCGCGCCCGCGTGCACCACGCCGTCCTTCTTGAACACCTTGGGCAGCTTGCGCAGCCCCTCCACCGTGGTCTCCGGACGGTTGTGCTCGTCCTTGGAGACCACCGTGTCGCCCTTCTTGCCCTTGAGCGTCACCGGCGCGATTTCATCCGCCAGCCGGCCCGCCTCCTGCGCCGCGGCGAAGCGCTTCTGGGTGAGGACCGCGTACTGGTCCACGTCGTCCTGGCTGATGCTGTAGTCCACCGCCAGCTGCTCGGCGGTGAGCGCCATGGCGTTGCCCGTGTAGCTGTCCGTGAGGGCCGTCCAGAGCATGTCCTCCAGGCCGCCCTTGCCCAGGGGGATGCCCCAGCGCGCGCCGCGGATGACGTGGGGCGCCTGGCTCATGGACTCCGTGCCGCCCGCGAGGACGGCCTCCGCGCCGCCCGTCAGCATCATCTCCGCGGCCGTGACGAAGGCCTGGAAGCCGGAGCCGCACAGCCGGTTGACGCCCAGCGCGGGCACCGGCACCGGCACGCCCGTGCGCAGCCCCACATGGCGCGGCAGGTAGATGGCGTCCGAGCTCGTCTGGACGACGTTGCCGTAGACGACATGCTCGATGAGTTCCGGAGAGACGCCCGCCTGGGCCAGGGCCGCCTTCGCGGACTCCACGGCCAGGTCGGTGGCGCTCAAGTCCTTGAGGCTGCCGCCGTAGGTACCAAACGGGGTGCGCTTGCCGGACAGGAAGTAGATTTCCTCGTTCTTGGACACGCTCTTCATGGTGCTCGTCTCCCTACTCTTCCGGGGCGCGCGGTGCACGCACGACGTGACGTGGAAAAGCGTCCAGGGGGCCGTCAGCCCGCGCGCCGTCCCAGGAAGGCGCTGGCGACGATGGCAAGCGCGATGGCCGTCCACAACAGCCCCTGGAGGTTCTGGCGGCGGATTTCCTTGCGCCCCAGGCCCTGGTACCAGGCCCTGGCCGCCTGGACCCGCCCCTCCCAGGTGAAGCCCTCCGGCCCCGCCGGTTCCAACCCCTCGAGTCGTCGCACATGCGCGCGCAACAGGCGCTCCGGTGCGGCGTCCTCCAGCGACCCGGAGCGGTAGCCGGGCACGTCCAGCGCGGGGCGGCGGTAGCTGGCCGTCACCACGAAGCCCCCGGAGGCCAGGGGGGTGAGCAGGTAGAGCCGGGGCAACAGGTCGCTGCCCTCGTGGAGGGTGGCGAAGACGCGCTCGCCCGGGTGCCCCCAGTTATAGGAGCGGGTGGCCCTCTGGAGGAGCGGCTTCTCCTCGTGGCTGCCCAGGGGCGTGAAGCCCAGCGCCTGGAGCTGCCCCGCCAGGGGGGCCAGGGACTCCGGCAGGTCCATCTGGTCCGAGGGGGCCTCGGGCTCCACCCGGACGGTGTGGGGGAAGAGGTAGAGCAGCGCGCGCCAGAAGTTGAGGAACAGGAGCACGCCGGCCAGCACCAGCCCGGCGACGGCCACTCCCAGCTGCCCGAGCACGTTCACGGGCGGGGCTTTCCGCCCTGGCGCCGGTCCGCGGTGGCGGGCAGATGCTGCCAGCGCTCCAGGTCCGCGGGGGTGAGCGGGTCGCGGCCCTCCAGGAAGCGCTCCAGGTGGCCCAGCGAGTCCACGCCCCAGAACATCTCGTCGTCCACCAGCACGGACGGCACGCCGAAGGCCCCCTGGGCGAGCGCGGCCTCCGTGTTCTTGCGCAGGCGGTCCTTCACCTCCGGCAGCTGGGCCCGCTCGAGCAGCGCCCGCGCGTCGAAGCCCGCGTCCGTCAGCACCGCGCCCACCTGCTCCGGCGTCTCGATGCCCCGGCCCTGGCCCCATGCGGCCAAGTAGAGCGCGGTGGTGAGCCGCGTGCGCTCCGCCACGTCGTCCACCGCCGCCGTCACGCGCAGGGACAACAGCGGGTTGAACGGGTGCGAGGGCGGCAGGGTGAAGGGCGCGCCCTGCTCATGCGCGATGCGGAACGTCTGCTTGAAGACGTAGACGCGCTTGGCGGGAATCTCCGCCGGGCCCACGGAGCCCACGGCGTTGAGCAGCCCCGCGAGCAGCACCGGCACGGGCTCCAGCTCCCGGCCATGCTTCCGCGCGATGGCGGGCATGCGCAGCCAGGCGAGGTAGGCGTACGGGGACAGGTAGTCCAGGCAGAAGCGCAGGGGGGAGGAGGACATGGGCCCATCCTAAGCACGACCCGGCCGTCAGGCGCTCTGCTTCACTTCCTCGTGCTGGCGCGACAGCGGGCCGCGCAGCGACTGGGCCAGTTGCTGGAGATGGGTGGCCCGGGCGGTGGTGAAGGCCCGCTCGGCGATCTCCAGCTCCCGCATCACCTCTTCCGGGTTGCCACACCGCTCCGCGTGCTGCAGGTACACGAGGCCCATCTGGAGCACGTTGCCGGTGGACTCCGCCAGCAGGCGCGCGTGGCGCAGGTGCGCGTCCCCTTCCTCCTGGGACACCAGCGGCGCCAGGGCGCGGCGGGCCAGGATTTCGTCCCAGGGGTTGGCGAAGCGGGGGTCCAGCGCGCGCTCCAGCGCGGCCTGCGCGGCGGCGAGCGCGGCGGGCAGCCGGCCCTGCTCCCGCTCGAAGCGCGACTGGTACACGCGCACCAGCGTCTCCATGCGCAGGCCGCCCATCCGCGCGGCCTCCAGGGCGCGGGGCAGCGACTCGCGCGCGGCGGCCGCGTCCTCGAAGAGCACGTCGCGGCACGCCTGGTACACCTGCACGTGCGCGCGCAGCCAGCGGTCCCCGGGCAGCACGCGCGACAGCGCCTCGCCGCGCGACACCACCGCGGCCACGAGCTCGTGCTCGCCGCGCTCCAGGTAGTACGGCGGCGTGAAGAGGGCCAGGTTGCGCTCCATCAACCGGGGGCTGCCCAGCCGCCGCACGAGCTCCGTCTTCTGCGCGAGCGCGGACGCGAACGCGGCGCCGTCGCCGGTGAAGGCCGCGCGCGCCACCTGCGCGAAGAGGTGGTAGGCGCGCACGTCGGTGAAGCCCTGCGCTTCCGCCAGGTGCAGCCCGTCCTTCAGCAGCGCTTCGTCCAGCGGCTCGCCGCGCAGGGCCAGGTTCACGTTGAGCAGGTAGCCGCCCATGCCCAGCGCCCACGCCAGCCGCCGCGGCGGACGCCCCACCGCGTCGCGGAACGCGTGCAGCCGCTGCACCTGCTTGCGCTGCTCGGCCACCCCGCCCGCCCAGTGGCCGGTGTACGCGCACAGCGTCGAGCGCGCCACGGACAGGCCCGCCCGGTACGGCGAGTCCTCCGGGTGCTCGGCGGCCACGCGCGCGATGAGCGCCTCCAGTTCCTCCGTGCGCCCCAGGATGGCCAGGGCCATGCCCTGGAGGATTTGCAGCTCCGAGCGCTTCCAGAAGACGTCCACCGGCGTCATCCGCGCGCACGCCGCCACCTCGCGGAAGAGCGGGATGAGCAGCTCCTCGCGCTCCGCGGGCGTGGCCACGCGCGCGGACTCCAGCCGGGAGAGCGCCTCGCGCCGTCCGGCCTCCACGTCCACCGTGGCCGCCCAGTGCGCGAACAGCCGCTCCGCGTACGCCACCGACGTCGGCGGGTCGCTGGAGTAGCCCACCTCCACCAGCGACACCCACGTGCGCAACAACTGCTCCGAGCGGCCCGGGTAGTCCGGCGCGGATTCCAGCAGCCCCGCCGCTTCCTTCAGGAGCAGCGTGGCCTCCAGCAGCGCCTCCGCCTCGATGGCGGCCTGGCCCGCCTCCAGCAGCGGCTGGATGGCCTCCGCGGGCGCGTCCGAGCGCGCGAAGTGCCAGCCCACCGCGCGCACCCCGCCCGAGCGCCCCGAGGGCAGCGCCTGGAGCGCGCGCGCCACCTGGCCGTGGTACGCCCGGCGCGCTGGCTCCGGCGTGCTGTCGTAGACGGCCTGGTGCACGGTGTCGTGCGTGAAGACGTAGCGGCCCTCCACGTCCTGGAGGAACTGCCGCTCCACGATGCCGTCCAGCACGGCGAACAGCTCTGCCTCCGGCAGTCCGGACAGCGCGCGGAGCAGCGGCAGGTCCAGCATGCGGCCCGCGGGCGCCAGCTTGCGCAAGAGCGACACCTGCTCCGGCGGCGCGTTGGCCAGGCGCACCAGCACCGCCTCCTGGATGCTCGAGGGGAGCCTGCGCGTGCCCAGCCCTTCTTCCGCCTCCCACCGTCCGCCCACGCGCCGCAGCGCCCCCGCCTCCACCAGCATGCGGAGGCATTCCGTGGCGAAGAAGGCGTTGCCGCCGGTCGTCTCGTGCAACCGCTGCACGAAGCCCTCCGGCACATCCAGCCCCGGCAGCACCAGCCCCACCAGCTTGGCCACGTGCTCGGCGGAGAGGGGCTCCAGGTCCATGCGGGACGTGAGCTTCTCGTCCACCGTCTGGAACGCGAGGCTCAGGCGCGACAGCTCCTGAGAGCGGAACGTGCCCACCACCATGCCGCGCGTGCCGTGCAACGCGCGGATGACGACGTTGAGCGCCTCCAGCGACGCGCTGTCCGCCCACTGCAGGTCCTCCAGGCACAGCACGAAGGACTGCCGCCCGCCGAGCGTGCGCGTCCACTCCGTCAGCGCCTCGAAGAAGGCCGCCTTCTCGTCGGAGCCGTCGCGCGGCAGCTGCTCGTCCTGGTCGCCCTCCAGCACCTCCGGCGACAGCAGGCGCGCGAGCGGCGCCCTCACCCGCTCCATCAAGTCCGCGGGCGTGTGCGGCACCAGGCAGCGCAGGGACTGCGCCACCGGCGCCAGCGGGGGCAGCCCCTCCGCGCGGCACTGGCCCCGGCCGAAGGGCAGCTCCGCCAGCTTCGCCTGGAGCTCGAACTCCTGGAGCAGCCGCGTCTTGCCCACGCCCGCGGGGCCGCCCACCAGCATCGCGCGCGACTGGCCCCAGTCCGCCTCCGCCAGGCCGTTCATCAGCCCTTCCAGCTCCGCCTCGCGCCCCACCACCTCCGGCACGTGCAGGTAGCTGGCGCGCGCGGACAGCGGCTCCTCGGGGACGGGCTCGCCGCTGGCGTGGCAGAGCGCCTCCAGGAGCTCGCCCGCGTCCTGGAAGCGCTCGCGCGGATCCTTCGCCATCAGCAGGAGGATGATCTCCTCCAGCTGCGGATCCACCGGGCACAGCGTGGACGGGCGCGGCGGCGGACGCGTCAGGTGATCCGCCAGCAGCACCGCGGGGCTGTTGCGCTTGAAGGGCAGCTTGCGGGTGGCCAGGTACCAGGCCATCACGCCCAGCGAGTACAGGTCCGCCCTCCCGTCGATGCTCGCGCCGCGCTGCCACTCCGGCGCCAGGTACTCCAGCGTGCCCTTCAGCTTGCCGGGGCTGGGCGTGCCCAGCTGGTGCATCACGCCGAAGTCCATCAGCTTCACCGCGCCGGACTCGGTGATACGCACGTTGCTGGCCTTGATGTCGCAGTGCACGTACAGGCGCGAGTGGATGAACGCCAGCACCTGCGCCATTTGAATCAGCACGCGATACAGCGTGCGCGTGTCCAGCGGCGCGTCCCGCACCAGCGTGCTCAGGTCATTGCCGCCCACCACCTCCATGGTGATGAAGCGGTTGCCGGCCTCCGTCATGCCCCAATCGAAGACCTTGAGCGTGGACGGGTGCTGGAGCTTCTTCATGGCGAAGAACTCGTGCCGGAACAGCAACACCAGCTCCTCCACCTTCGCCGCGGACAGCTCCGAGGGGACGTGCATCTCCTTGAGCGCCACGCGCCGGCGCTCCTGCAGGTCTTCCGCCAGCCAGATGCGGCCCATGCCGCCTTCGCCCAGCAGCGACTCCACGCGGTAGCGCCCGGTGACGATGACGCCTGGAATCAGCGAGCGCCGCTCCCCGATGCCCGAGCCCGGCAACGTGATGGGCGTACGCATCCGCTCCCCCCAGGTGCTCGGAGGGCGGGTGCGTTCATCCAATACCGTTGTCTTCTCGTCGTCGCTCACGAGCCAAAGGGCTGGCAGTTTCGGGGCCAGGATCTGGATTCCAGAATCCAGACGTAGCGAGGAATAGCACGTTTCAGTGACACCGCCTCCGGGACATCCGAGCAGGTGCACGCTCTGCTCCCGGTCCCTGTTTGACCGTCTTGCTGGAAGCCGGCACGGCGATGCGCCCGGACGCCTGCTGGGGAGCCACTTCCACACCCGCTCCCACGACACACCCGCACGCATGCACACCGTTCCTACGAACCCCAGGGCCCGTCGCCCGGGGGAGGAGGGGGAAGCGGCATGCGTGCATGGAAGTGGGGCGGCGCCACGGTGGCACTCGCGGCCGTGACCGCCTGGATGGCCTGCGGCCAGTCCGGCCCGGGCGGAGCCGAGGGATTGGAGAAGGCCGAAGCCGCGACGGTGACGCTGGGCGACGGCCACTGCGCGGGCGTGGTGGTGGGCCAGGGACGCCACGTCCTCACCGCGGCCCATTGCGTGGCACCGGACGCGGGCGAGGAGCGGACGAACTTCGAGGACGGCCGGCGGCTGAAGGGCCGCTACGTGTTCGTGGATCGCGGCCGGGACATGGCGGTGCTGGAGCTGGAGGCGAAGGCCCCGGTGGCGCCGCTGGAGGTGGCCGAAGGGCTGCCCATCCCCGGCGCGATGCTCGTCTTCACCGGACGCCACGACCGGCCCGGCGAACCGCAGCGGGTGATGGTGGAGCGCTGGGGCCGCTGCCCGTCACTGCCGGACGTGCCCAACGCGCTCTTCACCACGATGCACGGCGTGCCGGGAGACTCCGGCGCGCCGCTGGTGGACGAGCAGTTGCGCGTGGTGGGCCTGGTGCATGGCGGCGCGCGGTGCAGCATCGCCGCGCCCACCGGGGACGTGGCGCCGGAGGTCCAACGCCTGTCGCGGCAGGACGCGCAGCCGCTGGCCCGACGTCCGCCTTCCGTACCGCGCTGACGCAGCGGGACAGCGCACCCTGCCCTTCCCGCACCTGGGCGGCCAGGCAGGCGGCGTGCGCACGCGCCGTCATTGCCCGGCCGGTCCCGTGCGTCCCACCTTCCCGTCGGAGGTAACACCATGGCTTCGGACAAGGACTCCAAGAACTTCCAACCGCGCAACCGGGGACAGATGGAGGACGCGCTGGACCGCGGCGCCGCCGAGCTGGCCCGCGAGCGCTCCCAGGCCGCGGCCCGTGAGGACGAGAACCCGGGCCCGCTGAAGGAGACGCGCTGGGAGGCGGAGGTGGAGCGCGGCGCGGAATGGCAGGACGAAGAGGTGCCCGAGCGCGAGGCGCGGGGCGACGAGGAGCCGGACTCCGAGGTTTCCCGGCGTGGGCTCGTGAATCCGCCGCCCGAGGGTTGAGGGCGTTGGCGGCAAACCCGTGAGGTGGAGCCTTTCATGAATTCTTACGGGTGAAGGGGGACCTCTTGCCCGGTGCGCACGGCGGGGGGATGCTGTGCCCGCCGTTCCCCCAAGCCGTGCGCAGTTGCCTCCCGGGAGTCGATGCACCGTGAAGCCCAAGGTCCTCATCGTGGAGAACTCCTGGACCATGCGCGAGACGCTGCGGCTGCTCTTGTCGGGTGAGTTCGACTGCACGGTGGCCGCGGATGGAGAGACGGGGCTCGCGCACGCGCTGGCGCAGCCGCCGGACGTGCTCCTGTCGGACGTGAACATGGAGGGCATCGACGGCTACGAGCTGTGCCGCCGCGTTCGCGCGGAGCCCTCCCTGTCGCACCTGCCGGTGATGTTCGTCAGTGGCTACCCGCCGCGTACGGACCTGGAGCCCGGTCAGCCGCAGCCGGACGCGTACCTGGTCAAGCCGGTGAAGCCGCCGTACCTCATCGCGCAGCTGCACGCCGTGCTGCAGCGCGCGAGGGGCACGACGGCCAAGGCCGCGGGCGAGGGCTGAACCGGACGGATGCCGGACGGACGCCGGGGGCCTGGTGTCTCGGCGAGGACGCCCCACGCTTCTGTCACTGACCTGGGACACGGGGAGGGCTATACCTTGCCCGAACTTTCCTTCCTCTCGTCCCGAGGTCTCCGCGTGCTCAACGCCTTCCCCCGCGTCCCGGCTCCCAAGAACGAGCCCGTCCTCTCCTACGCTCCCGGCACCCCGGAGCGCGCGGAGCTCCAGTCCACCCTCAAGCGCATGAGCGGGGAGCGCATCGAAATCCCCGTCGTCATCGGTGGCAAGCACGTGAAGTCCGGCAAGACGGACACCGTGCGCATGCCGCACCGGCACCAGCACGTGCTGGCCACCCTGCACGAGGCCGACGCCGGCCACGTGGAGCAGGCCATCCAGAACGCCATGAGCGTGAAGGAGGACTGGGCGCGGATGCCCTTCCACGCACGCGCGGCCATCTTCCTGCGCGCCGCGGAGCTGCTCGCCACGCGCTACCGCCCGCTGCTCAACGCGTCCTCCATGGCGGGCCAGTCCAAGACGGCGCACCAGGCGGAGATCGACGCGTCGTGCGAGCTCATCGACTTCCTTCGCTACAACGTCCACTTCGCGCAGCAGATCCTCTCCATCCAGCCGGAGAACTCGCCGCAGACGTGGAACATGACGGACTACCGGCCGCTGGACGGGTTCGTCTTCGCCATCGCGCCGTTCAACTTCACCTCCATCGCGCTGAACCTCTGCCTGTCGCCCGCGCTGATGGGCAACGTGGTGCTGTGGAAGCCGTCCTCCACGCAGGCCCTGAGCGCCTGGTACAGCCTGGAGCTGATGCGCGAGGCGGGCCTGCCCGACGGCGTCATCAACATGCTGCCCGGTGACGGCCCCACGGTGGGCAACCCCGTGCTGGCGAGCCCGCACCTGGGCGGCATCCACTTCACCGGCTCCACGCCCACGTTCAACAACCTGTGGAAGACGGTGGGAGAGAACATCGGCCGCTACAAGCAGTACCCCCGGCTGGTGGGTGAGACGGGCGGCAAGGACTTCATCTTCGCGCACGCGTCCGCGGCGGATGACCTGGAGGCGCTCGCGGTCGCCATCGTGCGCGGCGGCTACGAGTACCAGGGACAGAAGTGCAGCGCGGCCAGCCGCGTCTACGTGCCGGAGTCCCTGTGGCCCAAGCTGAAGCCCCGCCTCCAGGCGCTCATCAGCGAAATCAAGATGGGCGACGTGGCGGACTTCCGGAACTTCATGGGCGCCGTCATCGACGAGCGCTCGTTCAAGAAGGTCTCTTCGTACATCGAGCTGGCGAAGTCCGGCGGTGACGCGACCATCGTCGCGGGCGGCGGCACGGACAAGAGCGAGGGCTGGTACGTGCAGCCCACGCTGGTGCAGTGCAACAGCCCGCGCCACCGCATCATGACGGAGGAGATCTTCGCGCCGCTGGTCGGCGTGTACGTCTACCCGGACGCGAAGTTCGAGGAGACGCTGAAGGAGTGCGACCAGTCCGCGGCGTACGCGCTGACGGGCGCCATCTTCGCGCGCGACCGCAAGGTCATCGAGCAGATGATGAGCGGCCTGCGCAACGCGGCGGGCAACTTCTACATCAACGACAAGCCCACGGGCGCGGTGGTGGGCCAGCAGCCCTTCGGCGGCAGCCGGGCTTCGGGCACCAACGACAAGTCCGGGTCGATGATCAACCTGTTCCGCTGGTCCAGCCCGCGCACCATCAAGGAGAACTTCGCGCCGCCCGTGAAGGTCCCCTACCCGTTCATGGACAGCGACCCGAAGGAAGGGGCCATCTAGTTCCATGAGCGGACCGTTCCCGGGCATCGCGGGGCTGGAGACGTATGCGCTGGAGGACGGCGGCTGCCGCGTGGAGGTGATTCCCACGCGCGGCGCGCTCGTCACGCGCATGGTGGTGGACGGCGAGGACGTGCTCTATCTGGACGAGAGCACCGTCGCCGACCTCACGAAGAGCGTGCGCGGGGGCATCCCCGTGCTCTTTCCCAACGCCGGTCCCCTGCCCGGGGACACGTATCCGGCGGACCGCAAGGCGTACTCGCTGCCGCAGCACGGCTTCGCGCGGAAGCTGCCGTGGACGGTGCGCCAGGCGGAGGAGTCGCTGCTGGTGCTGGGGCTCACCTCGTCGGAGGAGACGCTGCGCCAGTACCCGTGGGCCTTCGACGCGCAGCTGGCGTTCTCGCTCGCGGGCCGCAGGCTGACGCTGGACTTCGACCTGGAGAACCGGGACACGCGACCCCTGCCGCTGCACCTGGGCTACCACCCGTACTTCCGCGTGCCGCAGGCCCAGAAGGCCCAGGCGCGCGTGGAGACGGACGCCACGCACGCGTGGGACAACCGCGCGAAGCACGAGGTGCCCTTCACCGGCCTGGACCTCACGGCGCAGGAGGTGGACATGCACCTGCGTGACCACTCCGCGCCGGGCACGGTGCTGGAGCGGGGCCCAAGCCTGTCCCCCGTGAAGCTGTCGTGGAGCGAGGAGTTCCGCATGCTCGTCGTATGGACGCTCACGGGGAAGGACTTCGTCTGCGTGGAGCCGTGGACGGCCGCCGCCGGGGCGCTGGCCACCGGCGAGGGGCTGTTGCACGTGGCCCCGGGCGAGCGCGTGTCGCTCGCGTTCGACATCGAGGCGTGAAGCAGGCTCTTCGTCCCGCGCGCCTCAGGCGTGCGGGATGAGGGGCAGGCTCAGCGGGCCGCGCACGGTGAGGGAGGTGTTCCACTTCACCGGGCCCGTGGGCGTGAAGCGCGTGAAGCGGGACAAGAGCACCTCCAGCCCCACGCGCGCCTCCAGCCGGGCCAGCGGGGCGCCCAGGCAGAAGTGGATGCCGTGGCCGAAGGGCATGTTGTTCACGCCCTCGCGGTCCATGTCGAAGGTGTCCGGGTCCTTGAAGCGCTCGCCGTCGCGGCACGCGGAGCCGACCATCAGCGCCACGCGCGCGCCCTCCGGAATCGTCACGCCCGCGACCTGCGTCTCCTTCGTGGTGACGCGCACCAGGCCGTGCACGGAGGGCTCATAGCGCAGCACCTCCTCCACGAAGCGCCCCACCTGCGACGGGTTCTCACGCAGCCGGGCCACCATGTGCGGCTGCTCCATCAGCATGCGCACGCTGTGGCTGACGAGTTGCACGGTGGTCTCCAGGCCCGCCACCACCAGGAGGAACAGGAAGCTCATCACCTCCGCGTCGGAGAGCGCCTCGCCGTCCACGCGTGACTTCACCAGGTCCGACACCATGTCGTCCTGCGGATGGCGGCGGCGCTCGGCGACGACGTTGGACAGGTAGTCCTCCATCTCGCGCACGGTGGCCTTGATGGAGTCGTGCCGGTGGGTGTCCTTCTCCGTCGTGCCGGACACGCTGGACAGGTCCACCGACCAGCGCTTGTAGCGGGCCGTCATGGTGGGGTCCAAGGCGAAGAGCTCGCCAATCACGCTCGCCGGCAGCGGCATGGCGAAGGCGTCCACGAGGTCCACCTCGCGCTCCGGGGTCAGCCGCTCCGCCAGCGTCTGCGCGAAGCTCCGGATGCGCGGCTCCAGCCGGTTCACCGCCGCGGGCGTCCACGCGCGGCTCACCAGCGTGCGCAGCCGCATGTGGTGCGGCGGGTCCATGACGATCATCGACTCGGAGAACGGGTTGTGACCCAGCCACGGTGGCGCGGTGGTCGTGCGCACGCCGGCGGAGGAGAACACCTGCGGGTTCTTGAAGGCCGCGGCCACGTCCTCGAAGCGGGTGATGGCCCACAGCCCACCGGGCTCCACCTGACACACCGGCGCGGTGCGGCGCAGCTCCGCGTAGACGGGGTAGGGATTGGCCCGGACTTCCGGCGCCATCAGGTTCACGCGTCCAGTCATGAAAGAATTTCCTCTCCTGGCTGGAAATCTATACCCGGTATACTGGCTATGAACAGAGGCCTCGCCTCCCCTCCTTCGAGTCACCATGTCCCGTGTCGTCCTCGCCGCCGTCCTCGCCCTGGGTCTGTCCGCGTGCTCCGACGACCCTGGCGAAGTCATTCCGGACTCCGGCACGAACCCCACCACCGATGCCGGCACCGACGTCGACGCGGGCACGGACGCCGGAACGGATGTGGACGCGGGGACGGACGCGGGCCCGGGCAGTTCGGGCGGCTCCGGGAAGCTCGGGTGCAGCCGGACGGGCACGGTGAACACGGATGCGGGCACGCTGACGTACTGCGTGGCGCAGGTGGGCGCGACGGAGGTGAAGTACATCGAGCCGAAGCAGGGCATCGTGCCCGAGCCCATGCGGCTGGCCATCTACCTGCATGGCGATGGCGCGTCCGTGTACAACGGCAACAACCCGCGCTCGCTGTTCACGCACGGCGGTTGGACGTACGGGCACAACACGCTCTACGTGACGGCGCTGGCGCCCAACAAGTGCGCGTGGTGGGTGAGGCCGGAGTACACGACCTGCTCGCCGGACGGTGCACCGCTGTCGGAGCGCGACCTGGAGGGAAAGAACGCGGCGGAGCTGGTGTCGCTCATCGAGGCCCTGCGCAAGGGCTGGAACATCCAGGACGGGCCCATCCTCTTCGGCGGCTCTTCGGGCGGCTCCATCCAGCTGACGTCCAGCTTCCTGCCTCGTTACGGCGACCGCTACCCGGGCATCTACGCGCTGAGCTGCGGCGGTGAGAAGCCGTGGTCGGGCCAGATGGACTGGGACGCGACCAACGCGGCGCTGCGCGGCGGCACGAAGTTCTACTTCACCTACGGCGACCAGGATTACCTCCTCCAGGACATCCAGGCGGCGGAGGCGTACCTCGGCGGGCTCGGGTTCCCGGTGAACGACAAGGTCATCCCGGGCGCGCAGCACTGCGCGTTCGACCAGGTGGGCCGCGTCTCGGAAGTGTGGAACGAGGCCACCGCGCAGTAACCGCGGTCCCCTGCTCCGCTTCTCGCGGTGATTCCATCGCAAGGAGCGGAGTGCGCGGGGGAAGTGAAGTCCGTAGCGTCGCGCGCATCCTCTTTCCGGAGCCTGGATGCGCCTCTACGACTATCTGCCTTCCGCGAATGGCTACAAGGTCCGCACGCTGCTGAAGCAGCTGGGGCTCGCGTACGAGCTGGTGCCGGTGGACATCTTCGCGGGGGAGAGCCACACGGCGGACTTCCACGCGAAGAACCCGGACGGCCGCATCCCCGTGCTGGAGCCGGAGCCGGGGCGCTTCCTCGCGGAGTCCAACGCCATCCTGTTGTTCCTGGCGGAGGGCACGCGCTTCTTGCCCGAGGACCGCTTCGCTCGCGCGCAGGTGCACCAGTGGATGTTCTTCGAACAGAACGCGGTGGAGCCGAACCTCGGCACCGCGCGCTTCTGGTTGCTCACGGGTCGGCAGCCGCCGGAGTCCGACGTCCTCCGCAACCGCGTGCAGAACGGTGAGCGCGCATTGGCCGCGATGGAGCGTCACCAGGGCCGGCACCCGTTCCTGGTGGAGGACCGCTACACCGTCGCGGACGTCTGCCTCTACGCGTACGTGCACCTGGCACCGGAGGCGGGCGTGGACCCGGCGCCCTACCCGTCCGTGCGTGCGTGGCTGGAGCGCGTGAAGGCCCAGCCCGGATTCCTGGGCCCCCTGCCGCCCTACTCCGCGAACGCGCGCGTGCGCTGACGCGGATTACTCCTACTCAGCGGCCACGGCCTTGCCCAGTGCTCACGGTTGTGGGCGCCACCACAGGCCCTTCAGCCCCGCCTGCTCACACGCCTGCCGCGCTTCCTCGGTGTAGCAGTAAAAGACCAACTCGGGGACGGAGAACACGGGCGGGAAACCTCCTGGCGGAGGGCGGAGCACGAGCGGCTCGGCTTCCTCCTGACCCAGGAACTCTTCGCCGCATTGGTCGAAGGGCACGCCCTTCACGAGGGTGCGCTCCCGGTCGAGACAATCGGTCCGCTCCAGCAACTGGAGGATGACGAAGTCCTCGTTCTTCAGCGCTGGGTCCGTCACCGAATACCAGGTTCGCTTCCGCGGGTACCCTTTGCGCACGAGGTGCTCGATGCGTTCCGAGTAGATGACCGTGGGAATGAGGCGATGGGGGAACGGGCCCACCGCTTCGAGCACACGCACCATGCGTCGGGAGATCAGCAACCATCCCATGGGCGCGGTGAACAGGTGGTCGAGCCGGGCGGCGCTCTCCAGGTTGCCGACGAACTCGAAGACCCTGGGCACGTCCTGCTGGCGCTGATAGTCGATGCCAGGATCGAAGAACGACACGTCCTCAAAACCTTCGAACTCAATGAGCTTGGCGTCATGGACACCTTCCTCCTCGATGTGGGAGGTGTCAGCCGTCAATGCATACATCATACGGTATGTGACTCCTCGGGGGAGGACAGCTCCAGCAAGGCCAGCTTCTTACCCGTGAGCACCCTACCGCCGCGTTCCTCTTGGATCACCTTGATGACCGGCTCCTTCAGGCTCCCTGATTGAATGGCCTGGCGAAGCTCGTTCTCGACCTTGAGGATCGCGTCCTCGATGGCCTGCGGCGTCCAACTGGAGGACGGTCCCTTCGTGCGCAGCATATTCGAGGCAGCCTCAAGCCGGGTCTCCACGAATGTGCTGTAGCGTGGGTGGCTGCCCGAGTGGATGAGCTGGCCCTCCACGTTGATCCCGGAGTGCATGTCGAGGATGTTCGAGCCCCGGTCAATCGTGTAGCCCTTGATCCTCTCCATGGCCATGCGGATCAGCGGGTGGGTCTGGGCAACCACGTCGGGGACGAGGTGGTGCATGGGATGCCCCGCGGAGATCCGGACCTCCGCCGCTGCCCGCGCCGCCGGGCCCTGGGTCTTCTCCACCCAGTCCAGGTAGTTCTTCCGGTAGCGGGTGAAGACACTCAGGCGGGACGTGCCCTTGCCGGCCTTGAGCACCACCAATCCCTCTTCGGTCACTGTGAGCGCCCCATACTCGTCGCCCAGGGCCTTCCCGTCCGGACGGCGCAGCCGATACGGCTGGGAGTCCGAACTCAACTTCTCCAGGCGGTAGCCCGCCGCCTGGAGCTCCCGCTTGAACGCGTTGAACTCCGGCGTTCCCTCCTGCGGGATGCGTCGTCCGACGAAGTCCTTGAGCTTCTCCCAGTTGGGGAGCTTCTCCAGCAGCTTCTCCAACTCGGCGTCGCTGAGCGTGCGCTCGGTCAGGGTGGGCTCGGAGTCCGGCTTGGACGTCCCGCCCTCCTCGACGGCCTTTGACAGCAACGGTGCGCCGGAGCCCCAGGGATTGAAGGGCAGCGAGACAGACGGAGCGGCGGTGATGGAGCCCGGCTGGAACACGGGGACGCCCGCGTAGGCACCGCCGGGGCCCGCCGCCGCCATCATGTAGATGCGGGGTGGGGTAATCCTCACGGACGTCATCAGCTTGAGCCCACGTCCCGCGTTGGTCTTCACACCTATCAGCGCCAGCGCCGCCATCGCGATGCTCACCAGCATCCGGAGGAAGGACTTGCTGGCCTCCTTCAGCTTCTCTGGTGAGCCATTGGCCTCCCAGGCCTGGGTGAGCCACAGCTGCGCGTGCTTCAGGGCCTCTCCTCCGGCCTCGATGAGGCCATGGGCTCCGAACGCCGCCAGGCCCAGCTGGATGAGCGCCGCAGCGAGCTGTCCTACGCCGGTGGGCGTCGCCGCGAGGAAGGTGGACAGCGCCTCCGCGGCGATGAAGCCCACCACCATCGCCGAAATCTCCAGCCAGTTGTCCAGGATGGCCTTGCCGTACTGACCGGTGACCTCTGCGAAGTACCGGTCCGCCTGCCTCACGGAAGTGAGGACGTCCTCCAGATGCCGGGCAGCCTTGCGCGCCTGGGCCATCGCCTCGTGGGTGATGGAGCCGCTCAACACGATTCCCTGGAGCTGGTTGGCGAAGGCAATGCTCACCAGCCAGATGCGCTCGCCCGCGACCAGCCGCACGTCACCGTCGATGCGCTGGACCCCCTTGCGGCCACTCTTCACGTTCACGTGATGAATGACGTTCTCGTAGAAGCGCAGGTCCCGCCCGGGCTGGATGGCCTGCCGGTAGATGCGCGCGGCGATGGGCTCCAGGCGGTCCCCTGGACGGACCGGATAGAGCGTCGCCGCGGGCTCCGGCAGCTGAGTCGTGATGCGCAAGGTCTGCACATAGCCTTGCAGCAGGTATCCCCCCACCACGGTGGAGACGTAGGACCAGCCAGGTGCCTGGGCATGGTCCCGGATGACGCTCACCCGCGTGCCCGGAGGCAGGGGCGCCGGAGTCAGACAGGTGGAGCCCTTCAGCTCCGCGGGGAGCGTCCGCAGGTTGGCGCCATCACCCTGGTCGATGAACCCGAACTGAATCGTCATGTCCCCTCCCTGCGCGGGAGTGAGAGGATTCAGCCATCCGGGCTGGGACTGAAGGACCGGCCGGATGGGGATGACAATGACTTACAGCCGCTGTGCGGCGGGTAACCACGTACCGGCGGAAGCTGCCTGAAGGCCCAGCCCGGCTTCCTGGGCCCCCTGCCGCCCTACTCCGCGAACGCTCGCGTGCGCTGACGCGGACTACTCCTGCTCAGCGGCGACAACCTCGCGGACCTCCGCGTCCGTGAGTCGCACCGTGGGCGCGTCCGCTTTCGCTTCCATGAGCCGCTTCGCCAGCAGCTCCGTCACGGGCGCGAGCACGCTGAAGTGCGTGGCCCCAGGTACCGCGAGGAATGACAGCGGTGCGCTTTTCGCCGCCACGCGCAGCTCTTCGAAGGCGCCCATGTTGCCCTGGTCCGAGCCCTCGATGACCTGCGTGGGCACGCGCAGGTGCTCCACGTAGCTCACCGGGTTGCGCATCCACAGCTCCGGTCCCCGGGCCTGCCCCAACAGCGGGACATAGTGGCCATAGCCGGAGACGTCTGCCACCGGGCCGAATGCGTAGGCGCCCTTCAGACGCGGTGACAGCACCGCCGCCATCAACGCCATCGTGCCGCCCGTGCTGTGCCCCGCGACGTAGATGCGCGCGGGGTCCACGTCCGGACGCTTCGCCACGAAGTCGATGGCGGCGACCACGTCATCCACCTCGCCCAGGAAATACTCACTCGCCCCCGGGTTGTCGTCCGACCCGCGCAGCGAGGGCAGCATCAACACCAGCCCGGCCTCACGGAAGGCCCGCGCGCTCTGATCATTGCTCCGCGGTGAAGGCGCCCAGGCGAAGTCGTCGAGCCCCCAGTTGAAGCCGCCGTGGATCCACACCACCGCCGGCCGCTTCGCGCCCTCGCGCACGGGCGTGACGTAGGCCGCGTTGCTGCCCAGCGGCGCGAGATAACGCACCAACTCGAAGAGTTCCTTCGGCGGCGTGGGCGCGGGAGCGCGCTGCGCGGGCTCCACCTTCAGCTGCGTGCGGAAGCTCTTTCGAAGATTCACGGACGTGGGCGGCGCGGGCTTGGAGCACGCGGCGAGGAACAGACAGGCCAACAGGAGGACAGGGCGGAAGGACATCATTCTGGGAATACGCGGTGAGTCGGTGTCACGGGTCCGCGACACGTGTGGCGATGTTCTGGAGGGTGGCTTGACAGCTCGCGACATCGCGTCTACTTCTTCTCGCAGAATGTTCGTCACCTCCGCCATGTGCATGTGTTCGATGCCTGTTCCGGGTGGGCCCAAGCCCGCCGCGGCCGGCTGACGCACAGCCTGCCCCTGGCGAGCCAACCGGAGCCCACCCACCCGCGAGGGTCGGTGGGCTTCGTCGTTCCGGGCCTCCGCTCTCGCACCCCTGCCGAAGAGCGTCGCAGCGCCCACCGAGTCCTGAAGCCCTCCCCGCCGCCCGCAGTGCCCTGACGTCCCCACCACCCGTCCGCCTTCACGCACGCGCGTTCCTTCCGGAGCGACGCGAACAGGAGTCCCTTGCCATGAGCACGCCCAACAACGAACGCCCGCTGCACCCCGACACGCTCGCGCTGCACGCCGGCTATTCGCCCGACCCCACCACGGGCGCTCGCGCGGTGCCCATCTACCAGACGACCAGCTACCGCTTCCGCGACGCGGACCACGCCGCCGCGCTCTTCGGCCTCAAGGAGTTCGGCAACATCTACACGCGCATCACGAACCCCACGACGGACGTCTTCGAGAAGCGCATCGCCGCGCTCGAAGGCGGCGTGGGCGCGCTCGCGGTCGCGTCCGGACAAGCCGCGCAGACGCTGGGCATCCTCAACATCCTCAAGACGGGGGATGAAATCGTCTCCGGCGCCAGCCTCTACGGCGGCACGTACAACCTCTTCAAGGTGACGCTCGCGCGCCTGGGCATCACCACGAAGTTCGTGGACGCGAGCAACCCGGACGCGTTCCGTCAGGCCATTGGCCCGAAGACGAAGGCGCTCTACCTGGAGTCCCTGGGCAACCCGCGCCTGGACGTGCCGGACTTCGACGCCATTGGCGCCGTGGCGCGCGAAGCGGGCCTGCCCCTCTTCGTGGACAACACCGCGCTGTCCCCCGCCCTCTTCAACCCGCTGCGCCACGGCGCGCACATCGTGCTGCACAGCGCGACGAAGTACATCGGCGGCCACGGCACCTCCATTGGCGGCGTCATCGTGGACGGCGGCAACTTCCCCTGGGAGAACGGCAGGTTCCCGGAGCTGACCGAGCCCAACCCCGGCTACCACGGCCTGCGCCTGCGCGAGGCCTTCGGGCCCGCGGCCTTCATCCTCAAGGCCCGCCTGGAGGGCCTGCGCGACATCGGCCCCGCGCTCAGCCCCTTCAACGCGCACGCGTTCATCCTGGGACTGGAGACGCTGCGGCTGCGGCTGGAGCGCCACTCGCAGAACGCGCTCGCGGTGGCCAGGTGGCTCAAGCAGCACAAGAAGGTGGAGTGGGTGCGCTACCCGGGCCTGGAGGACGACCCCTCGTTCCTCAACGCGAAGAAGTACCTGCACGGCGGCTTCGGCGGGCTCGTCACCTTCGGCGTGAAGGGCGGCCTGTCCGCCGGGCGCAAGGTGATTGACGGCGTGAAGCTGTGGAGCCTGCTCGCGAACATCGGCGACACGCGCTCGCTCATCATCCACCCCGCGTCCACCACGCACGAACAGCTCACTCCGGCGGAGCGCGCCAGCACGGGCGTCACCGACGACCTGGTGCGCCTGTCCGTGGGCATTGAGCACCTGGACGACATCGTGGCCGATCTGGATCAGGCCCTGAACGCGGTCTGACGCCATGCGACCCGTGAGGCCTGGCCAGGAAGTCCCCCCACGCGCGGAGACCCCGCGCATCTTCGATTTGTCGCTGCCGGACCTGCCGCTGGAGGCCGGCGCCCGCGTGGCGCCCCACCTCGTGCGCGGCTGGTGGTGGGGGCCCCCGGAGGACCTCGCGTGGTTGCAGTCCCGTGCGCACGTGCATTCGAAGGAAGCGACGCGCGAAGGCCGGCTGCGCGTGGTGCGGAGGAGCGCCTCCGAGCTGCGCGACGCAGCTTCCGAGCTGCGCGACGCGCGCCGCATCGGCCTCCGCCGCACGCCGGATCCGGTGCCCACCGTGCTGCTGGTGCACGCGCTCACCGGGGACATGAACGCCGGAGGAGAAGGCGGCTGGTGGGCGCCCGTCATCGGGCATGGCCGGCCGCTGGACCCTTCGCGCATGCGGCTCTTGTGCTTCAACAACCTGGGCTCCTGCTACGGCACCTCCGGCCCCGCGGACGAAGGCTTCCCTCTGCGCACCGACGACACGCGCTTCGGCCCGGCGCCGGTGCTGCCCAAGGGCGACCTGCGCCTGGATGAGCGCAGCCTGCCCGCGACCCTCACGCCGTGGGACCAGGCGCGCTCCATCCTCGCGGCGCTGGACGCGCTGGGCGTGGACGAGGTGGCGCTCGTCACCGGGGGTTCGCTGGGCGGCATGGTGGTGTTGTGCCTGGCGGCGCTCGCACCGGAGCGCTTCCAGCGCATGGCGCCCATCGCGACGGCGGAGGCCGCGTCCGCGTGGGTGGTGGGCTGGAACCACGTGGCCCGGCAGGCCGTCCTGCTGGACCCCGAGTACCCCGAATCCCCCCGGCGAGGCCTGGAGCTGGCGCGACAGCTGGCGACGCTCACCTATCGCGCGGAGGCCGGACTGGAGGCGCTCCAGCCGCGTCCGCAGGCCTGGTCGTCACGCGCGTTGTACCCGGTGGAGAGCTACCTGGAGCACCAGGGCGCGAAGCTGGAGGCGCGCTTCGACGCGCGGGCCTACCTGGCGCTGCTGGGCGCCATGGACCATCACGACCTCACGCGCGTGCCCACGCCGAACGGCGGGCCCGGCGTGGACCGCATCCGCGCGAGCACGCTCACCGTCGGCATCGACCGGGACGCGCTCTTTCCGCCCGAGCACATGAAGAACCTGTCCCGCCGCCTGCGCGCGCAGGGACTGCATGCCGAGTACGCGGCCCTGTGCAGCGTGCACGGCCACGACGGCTTCCTCATCGAATGGGACGCGCTCGCGCCCCTGCTGGTCCGCGCGCTGGCCCTGCCTCCGGGCGTGGGCCGTGACGCCCGCCTTTCCTCCACTGCCGGCGTCCGCGCCCGGAAGACCTCATGACCGCCCCTGTGAGCATCACCCGTTACGCTCCGTTCCTGCTCGACACGGCCCAGGGACTCGCGTCCGTGGCCACGCACCTGTCGCGCCGCGACGCGGGCAGCACGCGCGCCGCCATCGTGTCCTCCCCGCCCTGGCTCGCCGCGGGGCTGGAGTCCGCGCTGTCCATCGCGTTGAAGGGCAACTCCACGCTGGCCCGGCAGGAGCTGGACGGCCTGCTCGCGCGGGGCCTGTTGATGCTGGAGGAGGCCGAGCGCCGGCTGGGCGCGCCCCCGGGCTCCACGTCGGTGGAGGCGGACGGCTCGCGCACGCTGGCATCGCTGCTGGAGCCCGCGCGCCGCGCGCTGGATGGCGCGAGCCTGGTGCGCGAGCGGCGGCCCGCGCTGGAGGACGTGGTGCGCGGCACCGGCGAGCGGTTGACGGCGGCGCTGCTGGCGAAGCTGCTGGGTGCGCGCGGCGTGCCGTCGCTGGAGGTGGACGCGGCGGACTGGACGGTGACGGAGGGTGAGCCCGGACAGGCGCGCGTGAACCGCGAGCACACCCGCGCCCGGGTGGCCACGCTGCGGCCTTCGTGGGAGGGGCGGCTGACGTTGCACGCGGGTGGCCGGGGGACGGCGCAGGATGGCCGCTCCACGACGCTGGGCGTGGAGGGCGCGGACGAGACGGCGGCGGTGCTGTCCGTGCTGCTGGGCACGCCGCTGACGCTGTGGACGGACGTGCCCGGGGTGATGACGGCGGATCCGCTGCACGTGGCGGATGCGCGGCCGGTGCCGCACCTGAGCTACACGGAGGCGCTGGAGCTGGTGTACCTGGGCCTGCCCACGCTGCACCCGCGCGCGCTGTCCACGCTGCGTGACGCGGACATCCCGCTGCGCGTGCGCCACCTGCAACAGCCCGACGAGCCCGGAACGCTCATCGACGTGCGCGGCGCGGGTAACGGCACCGTGCCCACGTGCGTGGTGTCCCTGGAGGACCTGGCGCTGCTGGGCCTGGAGGGCGGCACGGAGGAGGCGGCGCGGCCGGTGGGGCCTCGCGCGTTGCAGGCGCTGGAGGCCGCGGGCATCGACGCGTGGATGGCGGCGCAGTCGTCGCCGGGGCGCTCGGTGGCGGTGGTGCTGCGACAGGCGCACGCGGCCCGCGCGGAGGAGGTGCTGCGGCGGGAGCTGGCGCCAGAGCTGGAGCGAGGCGCATTGCAGCCGCCGCAGGTGCGCGCGCCGGTGACGCAGGTGGCGCTGGTGGCGGAGGCCATGGGCCAGGGCGCCAACGTGGCGGGACGGCTGTTCCAACCGCTGGGCGCGCTGGGCGTCAACGTGCGCGCCATCGCGCAGACGGCGAGCGCTCGCTCCATCTCGTTCATCGTGGATGGAGCGGAGACGGCGCTGACGGTGCGCACGGTGCACGCGGCCTTCCACTTCGCGCATGAAGAGGTGAGCCTGCTGGTGCTGGGCCATGGCGTGGTGGGCAGCCAGCTGCTGGAGCAGCTGCGCACGTTGCAGGAGACGCTCGCGCAGGGGCACGGCATCCAGCTCAATCTGGTGGGGCTCGCGGACAGCCGGCGAGTGCTCTTCTCGCCGGAGGGCATCCCGCTGAAGCAGTGGCGCGAGCGCATCCAATCCGTGCCCGAGGGCGCGTCACCGCCCGTGGTGCGCGCGCTGCTGGAGCCGCTGCGCCGGTTGCCCGTGCCGGTGCTGGTGGACTGCACGGCGGCGGAGGGCATGGAGGAGCTGTACCTGGAAGCGTTCCGCAGCGGCATCCACGTGGTGGCGGCGAACAAGAAGCCGCTGACCCAGCCGCTCGAGGTCTGGGAGCGGCTGCGGAGCACCGCGCACCTGAACCACCGCGCGTACCACTACGAGACGACGGTGGGCGCGGGGCTGCCGGTCATCCAGACGCTGAAGGACCTGGTGCGCACGGGAGACCGGGTGCACGGCGTGGAGGGTTCGTTCTCCGGGACGCTCGGCTACTTGAGCCAGCAGTTGATGGACGGCGTGCCGCTGTCGAAGGCGGTGCGCACCGCGCGCGAGAAGGGCTTCACGGAGCCGCACCCGCGCGAGGACCTGGCGGGCACGGACGCCGCGCGCAAGGCGCTCATCCTCGCGCGTGAGCAGGGCCTGGACCTGTCGCTGGAGGACGTGGAGGTGGAGCCGTTCGTGCCGCGCGAGTACCTGGAGGAGGCGGACGTGGAGCGCTTCCTCGCGGGGCTGGAGAAGCTGGACCGGACGTTCACCTCGCGCATCGAGGGACTGCGCGCGGAGGGCAAGATGCTGCGCTACCTGGCGCGCATCGACCCGGCGGCGAAGGACGGGCCGGTGCTGCGGGTGGGGCCGGTGGCGGTGCCGAAGGAGCATCCCGCGACGCGGCTGCGCGGCTCGGAGGCGTTCGTGGCCTTCTCCACGGAGCGCTACGCGGACTACCCGCTGCTGGTCCAGGGCGCGGGGGCAGGCGGCCCTGTCACGGCGGCGGGCGTCCTCGCGGACATCCTGAAGATCGCCCAGAACCTGCGGGGGCGCTGAGCCCGGGCTCGGCGGCCGGCTCAGTAGCCGACGTAGCCGCTGCCGCTGTTCATCGCCTGGATGCCCGGCGTGTTGGACACGGAGCCGTAGCGGTCCACCGCGTAGCGCACGGCGGCGATGATGTTGTCCACCGGGTTGCGGATGTTGTCGTGACCCGGGAGCTTGAACGCGTCGAACGTCGGCTGGATGGTCTGCATCAGGCCGATGGAGGGGTGGCCATCCTTGGCGTTCTGGTCCCAGAGGTTGATGGCGTTCGGGTTCCCGCTGGACTTGTGCTGGATGATCTTCGCGATGTCTTGCGGGTTCATCTTGTCCACCGGGACGCCGTTGGCCTTGAGGATGTCCATGGCCTGCTTGATCCAATCGCCCACCTCGCCCTTCGGGATGTCACCCGCGGCGCCAGCCGACTGAGCGGAGCCGGCCTGGAACGAGTCACCCGCGCCAGGCGCACCGCCCTTGCTGGACGCAGCGGACACGCACGACGGAGCCTGGGCGCCACCCGCGCTGCCCGCGGAGGCAGCGGCGCCGCCCATCTGGGTCTGGAGCAGCTGGACGAGCTGCTGCAGCTGCTTCGCCACGTCCTCGAGCCCCTCCGCGAACTGCTTCCACTGCGCGCCCTTCGCGGGGCCCGCGCTGAAGCCGTCCTGCTGGAACGAGGACACCGAGCCCGCGCCCGGCTTCGGGCAGTGGGCGCCCTGCACGCGACCACCGGACACGGCGGCGAGGTCCTGCGAGGGGATGCGGAAGGAAGCGAGGCGGGCGGAACCGGGGGCGGGGACCATGGGGATTTCCTCGAGAGCTTGAGTACGTCTGACGAGGAGCACCTACAGCAGGGGACATGCCAACCCATGGGCTGACACCTGCTCGAGGCCAAGTGCTTGATGTCCTTGGAAACGCGCGAGGCGCGGTGGAACGGACCGGGCCTCGTCCCTGGTGACTGGAGTCACCGCTCGCGAACAGCGGTCACCAGCCGCGCTGCGCCCTACTTCGTGCGCCGGGCCTTCTTCGCGGCCGGAGCCTTCTTCTTCACCGGCGCGGCCTTCTTCACGGCCCGGGGCTGCTTCGTGGCCGCGGTCTTCTTCGTGCCCTTCGCGGGTCACCTCCACGGTCCGTCCGGAGAACGCATTCCAGCTCTCCAGTGCACGCGTCCAGCGCGCCAGCGTCTTCTCACGCGCATCCGCGTCCGGCAGCCCTTCCGCGTGCAGCGCCACGGTGACGCCATGCACCGACGGCAACACGCGAAGCTGCACGGTGCGCGCACGGGGCCAGTCGTCACGCTCCAAACGCAGGCGCAGCTGCTTGGGCGGGACCTGACGCACCACCGTGATGCGCGTCCCATCCGCGAGCGCGACCTGCTCGCCCTCCGTCAGCGCCTGGGCGCAGGCCCCCACCCACCGGACCAGCCCCGACGCCTCGCCCCACGCGGCCCAGGCCATCTCCGAGCCCACCGCGAAGGAGCGCCGCACCCCTGCCTGATAGCTGCCATCCGAAGTCCGACCTGTCGGCATGGACGCCCCTGGATACTGGGTGCTGAGCTCACCCCGTGGGGCGGTAGCCCGGCATGAGGAAGTTGTCGTGGTCCGCGTACGCCGGCGCGTCCGCCTCACCGGTGAAGGCGCGCAGGGTGCAGTACTCCGGATAGGACGCCTGGACGGTGATCTGGTCCCCCACCTGGAGGACCACGTCGCCGTTCGGGTGCAGCGTCTCCTCTTCGCCCCGGATGAGCGACAGGGCCAGCCCACCGAAGCGGTCGCGCACCTGGGAGATGTTCATCCCCGGCAGCCCTTCGCGCACCACGAACAGCGACACCACCATCAGGTGCTTGCCGATGCGGAACGAGTGGACGAGCCGTGGATCCAACGCCGCCAGCGCCATGGCGGGCGCGGCCAGCGAGGAGCTGGACAGGGCCTCCGCCTTGAACGTGTCGCGCACCTTCGCACCCAGGTCGTCGTCGAACAGGCGGATGACCACGCGGATGCCGGGGTTCAGCCGCCGCGCGTCCAGCGCGATGTTCAGGTTCGCCAGGTCGTCGTCCGTGGCGCAGACGATGGCGGACGCCTTCTTCACGTGCGTGCGCGGCAGGCACAGCGGGCTGCGCGTGTCGTCGATGAGCAGCGGGATGTTCTCGTCGCGCAGCGCGGACACGAACGTCGCGTCCTCGCGCTTCTCCACCACGACGACGTCCTTGCCCATCTCCCGCAGCTGCGTCACCACGCGGTAGCCCACGCGTCCCGCGCCGCACACCACGACGTGGCCCTTCATCGTTTCGGACACCACGGAGACCCACTCCTTGTCGTTCTTGTGCCGCGCGAAGAAGAGGTACGCGAAGCGCACCACGCCATCCACCACCAGCGCGATGCTGACCGGCGGGATGAGGATGTTGAGCGACTCCACGAACCAGTCGGCCACGTAGGGCAGCGACGGCTGGCCGAAGAGCAGGAAGTAGACGTGGTGCAGCGCCTCTCCGTAGGAGATGCGGCCCCCGTCCGGCCCCACGTAGCGCCAGTGGTACAAGGCCGGCCCCACCCCGAAGATGACCGCCGCGAGCAGCAACGTGCTGCGGAACCTCCGCGACAGCGCGCGCAGGTACCGCAGGTCCATCATCAGGCGCGCGGCAGGGCTCTTCATGCGCGCGGGAGTCTACGCCGCCGGGGTGATGTCCGTGGAGGCTTCCGCCTTCGCACGGCGCTTCTCGATGAGCCACACCGCCAGCACGCCCAGCTCGTAGCAGAGCAGCATGGGGCCGGCCATGAGCGACAGGTTCACCACGTCACCCGTGGGCGTCAGGATCGCCGCCGCGATGAGGCACACCACGAACGCGTGGCGCTGGTAGCGGATGAGGAAGCTCGACTGCACCACCCCGACGATGCCCAACAGCGCCATCACCAGCGGCAGCTCGAAGATGACGCCGAAGGCGAGGATGAGCAGCAGCACCAGCGACAGCTGCTCGTTCATGGTCAGCATGGGCCGCGTCCAGCGCGCGGCCTCCGCTTCGGCGTGCCCCCGGGCCAGCTCCTTCTGCAGCCGCCACAGGCCGGACATCTCCTCGGCGCGCGTGGGCGCCACGCCCGCGAGCAGGCTGGCCGCCTGGTCCATGGCGGCCTCCGACGCGACGTAGTCCTGCTTGCCGAAGGCCGTCACCGCCTCCACGCGCTTCTCCACCGCCTGGCGCAGCACGCCGCGCGCGGGGACCCCCAGCCCGTCCGCCGCAGCGTCCAGCAGGTCGCCCAGGCCCTTGAGGCGCGCGGTGAGCTCCACGCTCTTCGCGGACGCCACCTCCGGGTCCTTCACCTGGCCTTCACCGGCGGCCGTCAGCGCGGCGCTGGTCTCCTTGGCCACGTGGCCGGCGCGCTCCACTTCTCCAATGCGCAGGAAGCGCAGCGCGTCCTCGCCGCCCATGCGCGCGGTGTCCAGGCGCTGCTCCAGGGCGAGCGTCTCCTCCTCGTTGAGGAGGAACTTGAACATGGAGGGCAGCACCAGGAAGTAGCAGAACAGCGCGCCCACGATGAACGCGACGGAGCCCAGCACCACGAAGGGCGACGCGTACTTGCGCTCCTCCGGGTAGAGCCCCGGCGCCACGAAGCCCCAGATCTGCCAGAGGATGACGGGCGTGGTGAGGAAGATGCCGCAGTACACGCCCACCTTCATCAGCACGTTGATTTCTTCGATGCCGGATGTGTAGACGAGCGAGCGCCCTTCCGGGGGCAGCGCGTCCAGCACCGGCCGCATCAACACGCCGAAGATGGGCTTGGCGAAGATGAGCGACACGGCGCCCAGCACGAGCACCGCGAGCGAACACTTCACGAGCCGCGTGCGCAGCTCCGTGAGGTGCTCCGCCAGGCTCATCCGGAAATCCGACAGGTCAACCCCTTGGCGATTCAGGGCTCAGCTCCGTTTCGGCGCGTTACGCGCCACCGTGCCCGGGATGGGGGCGAGTTGCGGAAGGCCGTTCTCGTCCTGCGCCGGCGCCGCACCCGGCTGCGCCGCGGCCTGCGGGTCCGCGGCGGGAGCAGCGTCCACGGCCCCGGCGGCCTCGGCGGGCACGGGCACGCTGGCGGGGTCCACCGTCGCGGCGAGCTCGGGGGCGGGCTCGGCGAGCACGTTGGCGGGGGCGGCGCCCGGGATGGAGGACGGGGCGAGCTCCGGCGGCGGGGACGGCACGCGCGTGCCCGGGCGCGTCGGGGGCATGCGGTTGAAGTCCTCGTCCATGGCGTAGAACTCGCGCTCCACCACGTTGCGCACGTCGTCCGTCTGCCGGCGGAACTCGCGCATGAACTTGCCGATGGCCCGCGCCAGCTCAGGCAGCCGCTGGGGGCCGAGCACGATCAGCGCGGCCACCAGGATGAACACCATTTCGCCTGCGCCGATGTTGAACATGGGTGGTTGTCATCCCCTTGGAGGGAACGTCCCGGGGTTATCGCGCCCACAGGCGGCCCGCGCAACCGTCAGCGACCGTCCAGCGTCCGTCTGGCCTCGTGTCCGGGAGGCGGGCGGCCGGGCTCCCCGCCCCGCTCCCATGCTCCCCCTGGGGCACATTGCCCCATCAGCCGTGGGAGTGGGCCTCCGGTGAGAGCGGCGCGGCCATCCCCTGCGCCGGGGGCACCGCCAGGGCCCGGGCCTGTTCACGCGAGCGGACCCGCCCCTCCACCACCCGCAACATGACGGGCACCCCCACCGCCAGCCCGATGGACACCCAGGCGATGGTGTCCATGCCGCCGAGCGTCCCGTCCGGCAGGTCCACCAGCAGGCGCGCCGACAGGAAGGCCCCCAGCGCGGAGGCCATGTGCTGGGTGGCGGACTGCAGCGACATGAAGCGGGCGCGCACCGGGTTGTCCGACACGCGCGAGGTGAGCGTGTTGTACGCCACGTTGCGCACGCCCATGGCCAGCATGAAGACCATGAACAGCACGGGGATGGGCAGCCACGCGGGGTAGTGGACGAAGCCCACGTACGTGGTGAGGGCCGCCAGCACCACGCCCACCGTGCCGACGCGGAAGGAGCCGAAGCGGTCCACCAGCGGCCCCGTCAGCCGCAGCGTGAAGAAGCTCACGATGCCGCCCGCGGCGTAGAGGATCCACAGGTTCTCGCGCGGGTAGCCCAGGTTCTGCTGGAGGTAGGCGGAGATGTTGGGGATGACGATGAAGCCGCTCATCATCACCAGCGCCGTCATCAGGTAGGACAGCTGCACGTCGGTGTTGCCCAGAAGCTCCGCCACGCCCGGGGCACGGGCCGCGCTGCCGCCGGGATTGAGGTGCCCGCGCACGGGAGGCAAGAGCCACAGCGCGGCCAGCACCAGCACCAGCCCCAGCGCCGCCACCACGAAGAAGGGCGTCCGCCAGTTGCCCAGCTCCGCGACCTTCAGGGCCAGGGGCACGCCCAATACGGAGGCCACGGAGAAGGCCGCCATCACCGCGCCCAGCGCCCGGCCCCGGCGCTCCACCGGGATGAGGTCCGCGATGATGGACAGGGACAGCGCCGTCGCCGGTCCTCCGAAGAGCCCCGCGCACACCCGCGCCAGGAGCAGCGTGGACAGCCCCACCGCGAGTCCCCCCGCCGCGGTGGCCGCGACGAGCCCCAGCATGCACACGGCCAGCGCCTTGCGCCGGTCGAAGCGGTCCAGGAAGTAGCCGCCCAGGAGCCCCGCCACGCTCGCGGCGGCGGTGTAGCTGCCGCCAATGGTCCCGATGTGCGAGGACTCGATGCCCAGCCCCTTCGCGAAGTCCGGGCCCAGCGGCATCACCATCACGAAGTCGAGGATGTTGACGAACTGCACCGCGCCGATGAGCAGCACCACGGCGCGCTCGGAGACGGAACGGGGGGTGGCGGACTCGGACGACTCGGGCATGGAGGCCTTCAGCGGGGAACGGCTGGTGCGTCAGACGCGGAAGCGGCGCACCTCGGCGCGGAGGATTTCGGCCTGGCGCGTGAGGTTGTCGATGGCCTCTTCCAGCTGGCGCACCGAGCGCGTCTGGTGCTCGGACACGCCCTTGATGGTCTCCACGGCCTTGAGCACCTGCTCGCTGCCCTTGGTCTGCTCCTTCTGGGCGCGGTTCAGGTGGGTGACCATCTCGTTGATGCTCTCGATGGAGCGGGTGATCTGCTTGCTGCCGTGCGCCTGCTCCTGGCTGGAGCGCTGCACGTGCTGGGTGAGCGTCTTCATCCGCTCCGCGCTCTTCATGATCTGCTCGCCGCCCCGGGCCTGCTCGTTGGAGGCCTGGGAGATCATCGACACGGTGGCGGAGATGCGGTGGATGGCGGCCGTCACCTGCTTGCTGCCGCGCGCCTGCTCCACCGTGGCGCGGGCAATGGCCTTCACCATCTGCGTGGACTTCTGGGTGCTGTCGTTGATCTTCCGGAGGGCGCCTTCCGCCTCGCGGCCCAGCTGCACGCCCTCCTCCACGCTCTTGACGCCCTGGTTCATCACCACCACGGCGTTGCGGCTCTCCTCCTGCACGCCGCGGATGAGCTCGGCGATCTCCTTGGTGGACGCGCCGGTGCGCTCGGCCAGGTCCTTGATCTCCTCCGCCACCACCGCGAAGCCCTTGCCGTGCTCTCCCGCCTGCGCGGCGATGATGGCGGCGTTGAGGGCCAGCAGGTTCGTCTGCTCCGCCACGTCGTCGATGACGTTGAGGATGTTGCCAATCTCGCTGATGCGCCGGCCCAGGCTGTCGATGACGCCCGCGGCGGTGCGGCTGGTGTCCTTGATGCGGTCGATGCCGGAGAGCGTCTTGCGCAGGGCCTCCACGCCCGTCTGCGCGTCCTCGAAGACCTGCTCGGACAGGCGGGCCGTCTCGTTGGCGTTGGCGTCGACCTGACCGATGGCGGCGTCCATCTCACTGATGGCGGAGGAGGTGTCCTCCGTGGACGCGGAGAGGTCCTCGATGTTCTTGGCCACCTCCTTGATGGAGTACGTCATCTGCTCGATGGCGCTGGTGGTCTCCTCCACGCTGGCGGCCATGGCCTGGACGTTCTCCGCCACCTCGTCGTTGGTGGCGGCCATCTCCATGATGGAGGAGCTGCTCTCCTCCGCGCTCTGGTAGAGGACCTCCACGTTCTCCGCGATGCCGCGCAAGCTGGCCATCATCTCCACCATGGAGGAGGACGTCTCCTCCACGCGCGACTGCACGGTGCCCGCGCCGGAGGACACGGTAGTGCCGGTGCGGTGGATCTGCTCGATGACGCCGGCCACCACGTCGGACACGCCGCGCACGCGGCCCAGCGTGTCGCGCCAGGACTGGGCCATGCGGTTGAGGGCCTCCGCCAGCTGGCCCAGCTCGTCCCTGTTGTTGCGCACCTCCGCGCGGCCGGTGAGGTCCGCCTCCGCCAGCTTGCGCGCCATGGACATCATCGCGTCCAGCGGGTGGAGGATGAACGCGCGCGAGATGAGGAACGCCACCAGGAGGAAGAGCACCAGGCCCACGAGGAAGGCCAGCAGCACCGTGTGGCGCAGGGCGGTGAGCACTCCCTCCAGCCGGGCCCCATCCACCACCACCACGACTTCGCCGGGCACGCCGCCCGCGAGCGTCAACGGGTCGGAGACCGCCCAGGCGTCGTTCTCAAAGGACAGCTGCTCCAGCGGCGGCAGGGGGCGCAGCTGGAGGCGGTCCTCCAGTCCCTTCGTGAACCAGGCGGGCGGCGGCGAGGGGAAGGTGGCGCGGGGCACGCCCTGGGCGTCCAGCACCGCCACGACGCTGAAGTCGTCATCCAGGCGGTAGAGCCCTTCCAGGTTGGGCACCGGCTGGGTGCCCGACTGCCTGTCGACCAGGGCAATGACCTCCTTGGCCTTGTTATGGGCGTGCAGCGCCAGGCGCTCCCTCAGGTGGTTGCCCACCTGGCGGGGAACGACGAAGTAGAGCGTCCCCAGGATGACGGCCAGCGCGAGGCCGAACGAACCCAGGAGGATGCCCCGGAGACCGGGTTTCTTGAGGCGACGTGGCAAGGCCCGCGCACTGTAGGGAGGGTGGCCCGTCCAGGGCAAGGAACGGACTTCCCCGCCTGCCAGGGACGGACGCTGGGTTCCCGGGAGCAGGATGCGTAAGGTCCAGGGGATGACCGCGACGCTGCTGCTCACCGATCCGCTCTTCCTCCAGCACGACGCCGGCGAGGGCCACCCCGAGTCGCCCGCCCGCTTGCGGCGCATCCTCCAGATGCTGGCGCGCAACCCCATCGCGGGCACGGTGATGACCCATCCCCGCTCCGCCACGGACGCGGAGCTCCTCGCGGTGCACACCCCGGCGCACCTGGACGCGATGGAGAAGCTGGGCGGCCGCTTCGAGCGCATCGACGAGGACACGGCGGTGTCGCCGGACAGCATCGACGCGGCAAGGTTGGCGGCGGGCGCGGCGGTGCAGGCCGTGGAGGCGGTGATGGCGGGAACGGCGAGCAACGCGTTCGCGCTGGTGCGTCCGCCCGGCCACCACGCGGAGCCGGACCGGGCGATGGGCTTCTGCCTCTACAACAACGTCGCCATCGCGGCGGAGGCAGGGCGGCGGCTGGGAGCCGAGCGCGTGCTGGTGCTGGATTGGGACGTGCACCACGGCAACGGCACGCAGGCGGCGTTCTGGGGGCGCAGGGACGTGCTCTACCAGTCGGTGCACCAGTTCCCCTACTACCCGGGCAGCGGCGCGGCGCCGGAGGTGGGGCGCGGAGAGGGCGAGGGCTTCACGGTCAACTGCGGCCTGCCGGGCGGCAACACGGACGCGGACTACGGGATGATCTTCGAGGAGCTGCTGCTCCCGGTGGCGCAGGCGTACCGGCCGGACCTGGTGCTGGTGTCCGCGGGGTTCGACCCGCACCGCGCGGATCCGATTGGCGGCATGGACATCACCGAGCGCGGCTTCGCGGCGATGTGCACCGCCGTGCGCAAGCTGGCGGAGGAGGTCTCCGGCGGCAAGCTGGCGCTGGTGCTGGAGGGGGGCTATTCGCTGGAGGGGCTGTCGAACTCCGTGCACGCGTGCATCGAGGTGCTCGCGGGGCGCGATGACAGCTTCGCGCCCGGCAACGTGAACGCGGACGCGAGGGCGGCGCTGGCCACGAGCCGTGAGGCGCTCAAGCCGTACTGGGCCAGCGTGCGCTGAAGACCGCTGGCGCAGGGAATGCGCGACGCGGCGTCTTCACCCGCCGGACTGACGGCCTTCAATCGCGCACAGGAGCACCGCGGCGGCGATGCCCAGACGCCGGTCCAGCCGGCGCTGCGTGTCCACGGAGAAGTCCAGGTCGATCTTCTGGATGAACGGGTTGAAGTGCTGCTTGAAGCTGAACACCTGCTCGCCGCTCAGGGTCCCGGTGAAGGTCTGCGGGATGAGGTTGGTGAGGAAGCGCCGCACGAGCGCCAGCAGCATGCTGTCCTCCTCCACCTTGCCCACCTCCTGCCCGTCCGCGTCCAGGATGAGCCAGGTGTCTCGCAGGATGGAGCTCAGGGCCTTGCGGCGCAGCGCGCCCACGCGCTCTCCGGTCGCCGCGTCGGTGACGTCGTAGGTGGCGCCGAAGTCCAGGATGCCGCGGGCCTGGATGGTGATGAGCTCCTCCTGCATGTCCTCGCCGCTGTAGACGCGCAGGTCCTCCTTCAGCTTGAAGGCCTTCATCTTCGAGTAGAAGGCGACGTTACCCGCCGCGTCGTAGATGTGGAACGCGCCGCCGAAGATCTTGAAGAACTTCCGGCGGAGCATGTAGTGGGTCTGGCCGAAGCGCCCGGAGGCAAGCTCACTCCGGGGACGGGTCTGGAGGGCGGAGGACATGACTCCCTCCCTAGCGCGAAGCGGCGCGCGGAGCCAGGGACCTGGGAAATGCCCTGCTCCCGAGGCGGACGGGGCCGCGGTCAGAACGCCAGGTTGAGTTGGAGCGTCACCAGGTTGGACGAGCCCGGTTGGCGGGCCAACTGCACCGCTCCCTGCTGCGCGGGGTCCGGAGCATCCTGATGCGAGAACTCGTAGCGCAGCTTGAAGGCCAGGAACGGCGCGTCCACGAACCACGCGAGCTGCCCCTCCACGATGTAGAGCGTGTCATTGGGCAGGTCCAGGCTTGCGTTCAGCCAGGACAGCCGCACCCCCGCGTCCAGCACCTTCTTGTAGAAGACCCAGTCCGCCTGTCCCCACGCCCCCACGCTGGTGTAGTTCGGCCCCGCGGGGTCCTCCGGCTGGGTGCGCTCCAGCCAGCCCTCCGCGTAGAAGGTGAAGCGCTGGGCCTGGAGCATGAAGTCCACACCGCCGGTGACGAACTTGCGCAGGCCCTCGTCGGTGACGTCGAACCCGCCCGTCTCCACGTTGAAGTTCTCGTCGCGCCGCTCCACCTTGCCGCCCGCGCCCTGCACCGTGAAGGACACGCGGAAGGGCGAGCCCTTGTCATCCGACATGATGTAGGGCAGCTCGCCGTAGCCCATGGGGCCCATGGGGCTCACCGTGAGCCGCACGTTGGACACCCACCGGCCGGGGTCGGACGTGATGGAGCGCAGGGGCGAGCCGCCGAAGATGCCCGCGTAGTACTCCAGCGTCTTCGTGGTCCCCATCAACGTGATGCCCTTGTCGCGGCCGGTCCAGAAGTAGTTCGCCACCGCGGCGAACTCCGGAAAGAGGATCTGCTGCGGCCCCCAGGATTCGTGCCGGCTGATGGGCGTGTAGTACTGACCGGCCCTCACCCCCAGGGCCTTCCAGGGCTGCAGGTCCACGAACGAGTCCAGCAGGTACGGCGCCCCTGGCGACGCCAGCTCCAGCGACGTCCAGAAGGAGATCCACGGCCGGAACATGTTGCCGTAGAGGCGCGGACGCAGGAACGGGAACGCCGTGCGGGCCTTGGACTGGCCGTCGTCCCACACGGGCTCCAGCTTGTAGCCGCTCTGGAGGCCCACCCCCAGCTTGTAGTTCCCGTCCTCCGACGTGACGGCGAAGCCCTTGTCCCTGGGGGGCGTCTCCACCTTCGGAGGCCCGCCGCCGTCCTTCGCCGGCTCCCCGGCCTCCGCGCCCAGCGCCGCGAGCACGCCCAGAATCCCCGCCCTGTCCCTTATACACATCT
>NZ_RAVY01000076.1:0-39880 GCF_003611625.1 Corallococcus sp. CA054B | reverse complement strand
GCTCAAATGAGGGCAAGGCCAACGGCCCCCGTTATATAGGGCGCCCTCATGTCCCTCGACCTCAAGCGCGTGGCCTCCGAGCCCCTCACCTCCGCCACCCCCCTGGTGGAAGAGCTTCGCAAAGGGGAAAAGCCCCGGACCCAGCACCGGCTGGGGCTGGAGCACGAGAAGTTCATCTACCCCGTGGGGTCCGCCCAGCCCCCGCCCTACGAGGGACCGAACGGCATCGGCGCCCTGTTGGAGCGCATCGCCCCGGGCGGCTACGACCGCTTCCGGGAGACGCCCGAGTCGCCGGTCATCGCGCTGCAGCGCGGGATGGCGGCCATCTCCCTGGAGCCGGGCGGGCAGTTCGAGCTGTCCGGCAGCCCGTTCCGCACGGCGCGGGAGGCGCACCAGGAGAACCTGGAGCACCTGAAGGAGACGAAGGCGGCGGCGTCCGCGATGGGCCTGCGGCTGGTGGCGCTGGGCTACCGGCCGGTGGGCACGACGGGCGAGATGCCCTGGATGCCCAAGACGCGCTACCAGGTGATGCGCCGCACGCTGCCGGAGCGCGGCCGGCTGGCGCTGAACATGATGCTGATGACGTCCACCGGGCAGGTGTCGCTGGACTGGGCGGACGAGGCGGACTGCGTGCGCAAGACGGTGGCGGTGGCGCGCCTGTCGCCGCTGCTGGTGGCGCTGTACGCGAACAGCCCGCTCGTGGAGGGCAAGCCGTCCGGGTACATGTCCTTCCGCAGCCGCGTCTGGGAAGAGGTGGACCCCACGCGCTGCGGCTACCTGCCGTCGTGGTTCGACGGCTCGTTCTCCTATCAGGCCTATGTGGACTGGGCGCTGGACGCGCCGCTCCTGTTCCTGCGCCGCGAGGGCGAGTACCGCCACCCGAAGCTCACCTTCCGCCAGCTGATGAAGGAGGGCTACGAGGGCAAGCCGCCGGACATGGGGGACTGGACGGACCACCTGTCCACGCTCTTCCCGGAGGTGCGGCTCAAGAAGGTGCTGGAGGTGCGCGGCGCGGACTGTTGCAGCGCGGCCATGACGGGGGCGCTGGGGGCGCTCTGGCGCGGCATCCTCTACGACGCGCAGGCGCTGGAGGAGGCGGAGCTGCTCCTGCCGCGGCTCACCTTCACCGAGCACCTGGCCTTCCACGACACCGCGCGCCGCGAGGGCCTGGCCGGGAAGCTGGGGCCGCGCGAGCTGCACCGGCTGGCCGGGGAGCTGGTGGCCATCGCGAAGCGGGGGTTGCAGCGGCTGGACCCCGAGGACGCGCCGCTGCTCGCGCCGCTGGAGGCGGTGGCGGCTTCGGGCCGGTCGCCGGCGCAGGCGGTGCTGGACGCGTGGAAGGAAGATCCGCGTCCGGAAGTGCTGATGTCCCGCTTCGAGCTGTGAGGACGTGACGCGTCCGCGGGGGCTTAAGTCCCGCGGACGCGAAAGCCGAGGCGGCGGGCTAGAAGCGGCCGCCCACGGTGAGGTTGCCGTTGAAGAGGCTGCCCTTCGCGTCGTCGCTGGTGCCGGGGACCTCGAACAGCTCCTCGCCACCGACGAGGCGGTAGGTGGCGCGCACGCCCGCGGACAGGTGACCCATGCGGTATTCGATGCCCGCGGCCAGAGGCATCTCCGTCTGCCAGTCATTGTTGTAGACGTCCTGCGAGCCCGAGGACGCGTGCAGGTAGCTCAGGCCCAGGCCCAGGCCCACGAAGGGGTGCCACTTGTGGTCGACGACGGGGCCCAGCTTGCCCAGGAACGAGCCGTTGTTGCGCCAGATGTGGTTGCCGCCGAGGACGCGAGCATCGTCGATGGGGATGTTCTGGCCTTCGTAGCCGACCTCCACGCCGATGTACTTCCAGGGCTGGGCGTTGGCGGTGATGTTGAAGAGCGCGCCCACGCCGGTCTCGTCGCCCAGGTCGCCGGTGAAGCCGCCGAGGCCCACGCCCACGTCCAGGCCGGCCGTGGCGTCCTCTTCGCTGAAGCTGAGCTTGCGCGACACCTCGCTCGCGTCCATCGCGAGGGCCGGCCCCGCCACGCATGTTCCGGCCACCACCAGTCCTGCCACCTTTGAAGTCCGTCTCATGACCAGGTTCCTCCTGCTTGAAGTGTGGGACCTGGAATGGAAGCTGGGACGGAAGGGCCGGACAGCGCACCCGCCCGTGAGACGGAGACAGGAGGCCGAGGGCCTCAGCGCCGGCCGAAGAGCTTCTTCAAACCGGAAAGCAGGCCGCTCGGCCGGGCTTCCGGTTCGGTGTGGAAGGGCGAGCGGGCGATGAGTGCATCGCGGGAGGCGTCGTCCAGCTCCTCCTTCGCGAGCGTCACGGGCTGCCGCTTCGCGCCGGGCAGGGTGGCGCTGAAGGCGAGGGTTCCGTCGGTGGACAGCTCCAGGTGCACCTCCACCTCGCCGGGACGCTCCACGGTGAGGGTGAGGGCGCCGAGCCATTCATTCTCCGTGGCGGTGGCGGCGGTGCCCTGGAAGAAGGCGAGCGCCAGCGGACCGGGCACGGTGATGGGGATGACGAGCGTCTTCGCGGTGGGCAGGCGGGTGTTGCGCTCCAGCACGCGGCGGAAGGTGCCGGCGTCCTCGGCGACGCCGATGGGGGCGGTGAGGACCTCCGAGACGCTGGCGGCGGGCTTGCCGGTCTCCGACAGCAGCAGCGCGTGACCGAGCAGCGCGGCGCCGCGCACCACGGCGGTGCGGGCGTCCACGTCGTCGTCGCGCACGGGCACGCCCAGGCTCTCCTCCAGGCGGCGGCGCACGAGCGGTGAACGGGACTGGCCGCCCACGAGGAGCACGGCGTCCAGGCCCTGAGGGGACAGGGCGTTGGACTCCAGCACCTCGCGGGTGACGGAGACGACGCGCTGGGCGAGGTCGGCGGTGAGGGCCTCCACGCGCTCGCGGTCGAGCTTGGGGCCGGGGCCGGTGGGCAGGGTGACGTCCACGCTGTCCTGGGTGGAGAGGGTCTCCTTGGTGGCTTCCGCGAGGGTGCGCAGGGGGCCCCAGTCGAGCAGGTGCTCGGGGCGGGGGTGGCCCTGTTCGGCGAGGTCGCTGACGAGCGCCTCGGCGATGCGGCCGTCGAAGTCCATGCCGCCGAGGGTGGGGTCTCCGCCGGTGGTGACGACCTCCAGGTCGTCGCCGGTGACCTGCACGACGCAGACCTCCAGGCCGCCGCCGCCCAGGTCCACGACGAGGACGCGCTTGCGAGCAAGTCCCCGGCCGTGCGCGTACGCGAGCGCCGCGGCGGCGCTGTTGGTGAGCACGCGAGGCACGTCCAGGCCGGCCATGGCGGCGGCTTCGCGCAGGGCGGCGCGCTGGCGTTCGGTGAAGTGCGAAGGCGCGCAGAGCACGGCGCGCGTCACCTTGCGGCCCAGGTGCGTGGTGGCCGCCTGGTGCAGCTCGCGCAGCAGCATGGCGGTGAGGAGGGTGGGCGCGATGTGGTGGCCATCGAGCTCCACGCCCGCGTCACCTTGGCGGTCGGTGGCGACGGGGAAGGAGAGCTGCGGCGAGAGCCAGCGCAGGTTGGGGGAGCGGGCGCGCATGCCGAGCAGGCGCTTGAGGCCGGTCGCGGCGCGGCGGGGAGCGCGGGCGGCTTCGGCGAGGGCGGCGGCACCGACCAGGAACTCTCCGGCGCCGTTCACCGCGATGACGGAGGGAAGGCCCGAGCCGTCGGTGCCGGGGATGGGGATGGGCGTGGCGACGCCGTCGATGAGCGCGGCGACGCGAGCGTGCGAAGTGCCCACGTCGATGCCGAGCACGACCTCCGCCGCCGAGGGCGGAGTGAAGGGCACGGCGGGAGCCAGGTCGAAGAACGTGCGGCGGCGGCTGCGCGCGGTGGCTGCGCTGCTCTGTGCGTCAGCGGAAGGTGGCGGCGCGGCTTCGTCGGTGCGCGGGGACTGGGGCGCGGTGGCGGGCTGGGACGGCGGTTGTGACGCGGCCGTGCTGGCTTCGCTGGAGCGCGGGGGGGCTGTCGCGGTTGATGCTTGGGGACTCGGCTGTCCCGACGTCGCGCTGGTGGGGGCGGTGGCTTCGCTGGCGCGTGAGGAGTCTGTCGCGGCCGATGTTTGTCCCAACGCCGAGTTGATGAGCGCAGCGGCTTCGCTGGGGCCCGGGGATGCTGCCTCGGAAGATGGTTGTCCCGAAGCAGCGCTGGTGGGTGCGGTGGCTTCGCTGGAGCCCGGGGATGCTGCCGCGGAAGATGGTTGCCCCGACGCCGCGCTGATAAGGGCGGCGGCTTCGCTCGCGCGCGAGGAATCTGGCGCAGTCGATGCTTGAGGAGCCGGCTGTTCCGAAGCCGCGCTGGTGGGCGCGGTGGCTTCGCTGGAGCCCGGGGATGCTGCCGCGGAAGATGGTTGTTCCAACATCGCGCTGATGGGCGCGATGGCTTCGCTGGAGCGCTGGGAATCTGTCGCGGTCGATGCTTGAGGACGCGGCTGTTCCGACGCTGCGCTGATGGGCGCGGTGGATTCTCTGGAGCGCTGGGACTCTGTCGCGGCCGATGCTTGAGGACGCGGCTGTTCCGAATCCGCGTTGATGGGCGCGAAGGCTTCGCTGGCGTGCTGGGAATCTGTCGCGGCCGATGCGCGTGGCTGCGGCTGTTCCGACGCCGCGCTGATGGGCGCGGTGGACTCGCTGGAACGCGGAGTCTCTGTCTCGGCCGATGCTTGGGGGCGCGGTTGTTCCGACGCCGCGCTGACTGGCGCCGTGGCTTCGCTGGAGCGAGGCGACTGCTCCGTGACGGAGGCCTGCTGCGAAGGCGTACCGACCTGTGCGGTGGTTTCGCTGGCGGGGGCGGGCTGTGGCTCAGCGGAGGTCCGCGCAGGCAGTTGTTCCGAAGTCGAGCTGTCCGCACCGGACGCTTCGTTGTCCCGTGAGGGTTGCGCGGCAGCGGATTCGCTTGGCGATTGTTCCTCGGCCGTGCTGACCGGAGTGGCGGTTTCGTCGCTGCTGGGCGCGCTTGCTGCAGTGGGCTGGGTAGCCTCGCTCGAAGCGACCGGTGATGCATGGATGGGGGTCGATTCCTCGACGGGCGGCTTCGTGTCGGACGCGAGCGCATCCGAGGAGTCCAGGGCCGACGGAGTGAACGCCGTCGGAGGCGGAGTCTCCTCGGGTGTCACCGTGGCCGGTATTACCGGGGACGCGGACCGCGTCTCTTCGTGAGGCTCCGCGGCCAGCACCGAAGCGAGTGCTTCTTCGTGCTCTGGAGCCTGGACCGACGCCGGTTCGGGTTCGGGCGAAGCCTGCGCCGGAGTCGTGTCTTCGGATGAAGAGAGCGCAGAGGATCCGACGAGCGCCGTCCATGCATCCTCGGTCGGAAGCTCGACCACGACGACCGTCGATGCGTCCTCCTCTTCCTCCCGTGGAGGCGCGGAGGTCGTGACGGCTTGCGTGTTGCGCTCGGGCTCCGTGCTCGATTCGTCGGTGTTCGTGTCACCGACAGCTTGTTCAAGCGCCGCGCTGAACGGATCCACGTCCTCCGAGTCCGTGCCGAGCGCGCGCGGAAGGGAGTCCGGGTCGATGCCCCATGCGCGAAGGCGCTCGGCCTCCCGTTGGCTCTGCGTCGCGACTGGCTCTGGAGGCGGAAGCGTCTCCTTCGTGGCCGCTTCCTCGGCGGCGTCGAAGGCCGGGGCGGCCGAGAACTCCTCCGCCGTCGGAATCACTGCTTCGGTATCGACTCCCTCGATGTCGGAGTCCGACACAGCCTGAGCTTCGTGTTCTTCCGAGCTCGCCTCCGGATGGAGCGGTTCGTGGGCGCTGACGGCGGTGGAGTCCGCGGGAGCCCAGGAACGACTCTCTTCCGGAAGGCTCGTCGCGTCCTCGGCGCCTTCCGTCGCATGGGAGTCCGGAGCGAACGTTGGACCGGACTCCGCGGGAGCGGGGGCCTCCTCCGACTCCATGTTGAGGTCGACGTCGAAGTCGAACGACGGGTCGGAGTCCGCCTGTGTCTCGCCGGACACGGCTGTCGCTTCCACGCGTGCCGGTTCCGCTTCGCCTGGCGTGTCCGCGAGCGCGGAGGTCGTGTCGCCAGGCTCCTCCGTCGCGTACTCAGCGCTCCACCCGGAGTGCTCGGGAGCGTGCGCGGCTCCCAGTACGGCGTTCGGATCAAACGCGTCCACTGACGCGGGAGTGAAGTGGTGCGCGGCTGCTTCGGCAGCATCAGGAACGCCAGATGCCTCTGGCTCCGGTGGAAGCGCTTCGTCCTCGCGTGCATCCGGGACGGAGGCGTCCCCCTCAGACACCGAGGACAGCGCTTCCACGCGACCGTCATCGGCCTCTGGAGCAGTCGATGCGTCCGCTGTGCTCGGAGTCGAGTCCCATGCCGAAGCTTCCGCACGCGCTGAATCCGTCGGCGCGTTCGTCTCCGCCTGGACCTGCTGTGGCTCCGCGGGAGGCTCCGGCGCCCTCACGGCCGCGAAGGTGCCAGAGAGCGCGGGCGTCCGTTCCGTGGCCTGGACTCCGCTGGACACGGGAGTCGTCGGCTGGACCGTGAACATCTCCTGGGTCGCCCGTTGTGCATCCAGGCCGACCGGACGCCTCTGCGGCTTCCGCGGGAAGTCCACCGCCGGCAGTGGCGCCAGCCCCTCTTCCTCTTCGACCGCGTCCTCCGGAAACAGCGACACCGGCTCATCCGGCTCCGCCAGGTCCGGCGACGGTTCTTCCGCGACGGGCAGCTTCACGGCCGGCAACGTCATGGACGCCTTCGGCGGCGCGGCGCGCGTCCTCGGCTCCTCCTGGGCAACCTTCGCCGGAGGCTCTACCGGTGCCGGCGCCTCGCTGACTGACGCAGGCGGTGCCGGATTCACGGCGGGAGTCCGTCGCACCAGCCCCGGCGGCGCCACCTCCGTCCCGCTCCGCCGCGCGACGATGCGATCGATGAGCGCCTTGCTCGCCGCGTCCAGCTTGGTGAAGCGCACCGTCATCCCGGTGCGCGCGCTCCCCGCGTCCGCCTTCAGCACCACGCCTTCACCGCGCATCAGCCGCGTGCCGTCCGCGAGGACGAACTCGAACGCCAGCCCCGTGCCTTCCGGCTTGAGCGCTCGCGTGGCCACGAACACTCCACCGCGCCCCACGTTCGAGCCATACCGCTCGATGAACTCCTCCTCCCCGGTGTACGGGAGGCGGATGCGCAGGGGGAGGAGCTTGGGGGCCGACCCGGTCATCGCAAGGGAATCCGCACGTCCCCGCCGGAGCCCTGCACCACGAGCGCCAGCCCATCGTCTTGAACGGCGTCCGGTGGCACCTCGAACAGCAGCGCCACTTCCGTGCGCTGCGCGGGGTCCCACGTGGAGGGCAGGGGCTTCGTGCCGGCCACCGCCTGCGCGTCACGCGCCAGCGGATACGTCTGCCCCTTCGCGTCCGTGAGCTTCACGCCCTCCAGCGTCAGCGGCGCGGGCATCCCGCCCACGTTCTGGGTGATGAGCTCCACGCGCAGGAAGAGGTCCTCCGTCGTGAGGCTCAGCCCTGCCTTGCCGGAGCCCTTCACCGAGTGCGACGCCTCCAGCCCCGTCACCTTCATCGCCACCGTGTCCACGTGCACGGTGTCATTGCGCTCGGGCAGCCGCAGCTTGCGCGGGCCGCTGTCGCCCATGCCCGCGGCCAGGCCCGCCAGCTTCGACTCCTCCGGCTCGCGTTGGGGCGGCTGCGGACGCATGGCCACGGCGCCGCCCTGCTTCACCCGGTCCGCCTCCGCGCGCAGCTTCTGGATCGTGCGCGCGTCGGCTTCCTGGCCCTCTTCAGGCGTGGAGGCTTCCTTCGTGCAGCCCCCCAGGAGGAGGGCCGCCGTCAGGAACGCCAGGGGGCGGGATGAAGCGCGAGGACTCACGCCGGGCTCGCGCCCTTCACCAACTCGAAGAGCTTCTCGAGCGCCACCGGCAGCTTGTCCGCGTCCGGGCCACCGGCCTGCGCCATGTCCGGCTTGCCGCCGCCCTTGCCGCCCACTTCCTTGGCCATCTCGCGCACCAGGTTGCCCGCGCTGATGCCCTTGGCGACGACGTCCTTCGTGGCCGCCACCAGGATGACGGCGCGGCCGTCCTTCTCACCGCCAATGGCGATGACGCCCGAGCCGATGCGGTCGCGCAGCTGATCCGCCATGCCGCGGAACACCTTGTCGTCCGCGGGGTCCACGCGCGTGGCCAGCACCTTCATGCCGTTGACCTCGCGCGCCTGGTCCAGGAGGTCCTTCTGCGAGGCCGACTGGGCCTTCACCGAGACCTCCTCCACCTTGCGCTCCAGCTCCTTCACGCGCTTCTGGGTGGCCTCCACGCGGGTGGCGACCTCCTTGGGGTTCGTGCGGAGCAGCGCCGCGACCTTCTTGAGCTCGTGCTCCTGCTCGCGCACGAACTGGAGCGCGCCCACGCCCGTCACGGCCACGATGCGCCGGACGCCTGACGCGACGCCGCTCTCGCTGGTCACCTTGAACAGGCCGATGTCGCCGCTGCGCTTCACGTGCGTGCCGCCGCAGAGCTCCGTGGACTCCGGGTGCACGGTGACGACGCGCACCGTCTCGCCGTACTTCTCACCGAACATGGCCACGGCGCCGGACTTCTTCGCGTCGTCGATGTTCATGACGCGCGTCTGCGCATCCGCGTTGTCGCGGACCCAGGTGTTGACCAGGTCCTCCACCTGCTCCAACTGCTCTTGGGTGGCGGGGGAGAAGTGCGAGAAGTCGAAGCGCAGGAAGTCCGGCGCGACGACGGAGCCCGCCTGCTTCACGTGCTCGCCGAGCACGCGCTTGAGCGCCTTGTGCAGCAGGTGCGTGGCGGAGTGGTTCGCGCGGATGGACTTGCGGCGCTCCACGTCCACGGACGTCTGCACCATGTCGCCGACCTTCAGCGAGCCTTCCTTCACCTCCACGCTGTGGACGATGAGGCCCTGCACCGGGCGCTGCGCATCCTTCACCTGCACCACGGTCTTGCCGCCGTGCGCGACGATGCGGCCCGTGTCGCCCAGCTGGCCGCCGGACTCGCCGTAGAAGGGCGTGCGGTCCAGCACGACGTCCACCGTGGCGCCCGCGGAGACCTGAGGCACCTCCACGCCGTCCTGCACGAGCGCGATGACGCTGCCTTCACCCTCGTGGCCCTCGCCGTCGTAGCCCAGGAACTGGGTGGAGGCGGTGCGGGAGAGGATGGTCTGGAAGACTTCCGTGGTGGACTTCTTCTCGCCGTGGAAGTCCTGGCTGGCGGCCTCCTTCTCCTGGAGCACCTTGAAGCCCTCCAGGTCCACGTCGTAGCCGCGCTCGCGCGCGATGATCTGCGTGAGGTCCCACGGGAAGCCGTAGGTGCCGTGCAGCAGGTAGACGACGTCGCCGGAGATCATCTTGCCGCCGGAGGCCTGGAGCTTGGCCAGCTCCTCGTCCATCAGCTTGAGGCCGCGGTCGAGCGTGCGGCGGAAGCCCTCCTCCTCGTGCTTGGCGACTTCGAGGATGAAGGTGCGGCCGTCGCGCAGCTCGGGGAACGCGTCGCCCATGAGCTCGATGACGCGGTCCACGACCTTGAAGAAGAAGGGCTCCTTGATGCCCAGCTGCTGGTCACCGTGACGGATGGCCCGGCGCATGATGCGGCGCAGGACGTAGCCGCGCGCCACGTTGGAGGGCTGGACGCCATCGGCCACGAGGAACGCGGTGGCGCGGGCGTGGTCGGCGACGACGCGCTGGGACGCGCCGGTCTCCTGCGTGTAGGGCTTGCCGCACAGCTGGCTGACGGTGGAGAGGATGCCCTGGAAGAGGTCGGTGTCGTAGTTGGAGCGCTTGCCCTGGACGACGGACGCGATGCGCTCCAGGCCGGCGCCGGTGTCGATGGACGGCTTGGGTAGCGGGATGAGGGGCGCGTCCTTCTCCTTGCGTTCGAACTGCATGAACACGAGGTTCCAGATTTCGAGCCACCGGTCGCAATCACACGCGACGCCCTGGCACTTGCGGCCCGCGGCCTCTTCGACACAGGGGATGTCGTCGCCCTGGTGGTAGTGGATTTCAGAGCAGGGGCCGCACGGGCCGGTGTCGCCCATGGCCCAGAAGTTGTCCTTGTAGCCGAGCTTCAGGATGCGGTCGCGAGACACGCCCTCCTTCGCCCACAGGTCGAAGGCCTCTTCATCCCAGGGGATGTTGTTCTCGCCGTTGAACACGGTGACGGCGAGCCGGTCGATGGACAGGCCCAGGCGCTTCGTCACGAACTCCCAGGCGAACGAGATGGCGTCGGCCTTGAAGTAATCGCCGAAGGAGAAGTTGCCGAGCATCTCGAAGAACGTGTGGTGGCGCGCGGTGTAGCCCACGTTGTCGAGGTCGTTGTGCTTGCCGCCGGCGCGCACGCACTTCTGCGAGGTGGTGGCGCGGCGGTAGTCACGCTGCTCGCGGCCGGTGAAGACGTCCTTGAACTGGACCATGCCGGCGTTGGTGAACAGCAGGGTCTGGTCGCCAACGGGCACCAGCGAAGAGGAGGCCACACGGCGGTGGGCGCGCTCCTCGAAGAACTGGAGGAACGCCTCGCGGATCTGGGAGGCGGTGAGGGCGGAAGGCATGGTGTGGGTATATGCCACAAGAGGGCCGGGCGCAGCAGTTCCTGGACGGGTCATCCCCAGTGAGACGGGGCATGTAGGCAGGGCTGACGACAGGAGGGCAGGGGAGCGGCCAGGGGCGGGGTGGGTGGCCTGCTGTGAACGCTTGGAGTCCCAGGTTCCTGGCCCGGTGTGCCGGTTGCGAGTTCGTGAGCTGGTCCAGGCGTTGGAGCCGTCCATGCTCGTCCTCCGGGTGACGGACACCGAAGCCACTCTGGAGCACCGCGAGCAGCCGCAGTCCGTGGAGGAGGGACTGCATTGGCTTGTGCGGGTGGTCGAGAACCTTCCCGCGGATGCCCGGAAGCGTTGGGGTGCTTGCGAGACCCGGACGATGGACGTGGGGATCCAGTCTGATTTCGCAGCCGATTGCGGCGCTGTCTCCTGTCTCCCGCGACGCGATGGCCGCGCTGCTGCGGATTGGGGCGGAGCTGCTGTTCACGGTCTATGCCCCGATCAAAGACGGGCCGGGCAGGGAGCCTGATCAACCGTAGTCCGCGGAGTTCGCCGCGCTGCGACACATGCTCTGAGTCTCGGCTTCTCACGGCCTTGGAATGGGCACGCAACTCCCGGCGCCATTGACCGACAATGTAGGCAAGCCTCCCTGCTGCTCAACTCGGCTCCCCCTCCCGAGGTCCCCTCATGGTCCAGGTCACGCGCCCTTCCAGCCTCACTCCGTCCACGCAGACGCGGGTCGCTCCGGAAGTTCCTGCCCGGGCCAAGGGCGCGCAGGGCTTCAACGCCATCGTGAAGGGGGACAGCTTCTCGGCGGTGGCTCCGGCGGGGTCGCAGCAGGTCAATGCCCTGCGCCTTCCCATCCCCTGGCCCGGCAAGGGCGAGGCGGACAAGATCGGCTGGATCCAGAAGGCGTATCCGCCCGCGAAGGACTCCACCGCGGAGTTCATGAAGCTCAACCAGGCCGTGCGCGCGGGTCAGAACGTGATGCCCCCCGAGGCCAAGAACTGCGTGTTCCTGGCCGTGGGCGGTCTGCTCTCTGAAGCCGCGCCCAAGCAGTTCTACTTCGACAAGAACCTGGACGCGCTCGAAGCGCAGGGCCTCCAGGTCGGCCGCGTGCCCGTGGACACGGACATGGGCGTGGAGCACAACGCCGCCATCGTCCGGCAGGCGGTGCTCGAGGCCTCCAAGAACGGCAAGCAGGTGGTGCTCATCGGTCACAGCAAGGGCGGCCTGGACTCCGCGGCGGCCCTGTCGATGTACCCCGAGCTCCAGGAGCACGTGCGCGCCCTGGTCACCATCCAGTCGCCCTACGGCGGCTCGCCCATGGCGCAGGACCTGCTGGATAACCCGCTCGTGCGCTACGGCGTGGGCGGCGCTGTCGAGGCGCTCGGCGGCAGCATCCAGGCCGGTGAGGACCTGACGTACGACTCGCGCAAGGAGTTCCTGGCGAAGCACCCGATGCCGCCGGGCATCCCCACCGTCTCCATGGCCTCCACCACCGCGAACCCGACGTCGCCGCTGTTCGCCATGCAGGAGTACATGCACCAGCGCTACGGCGTGAAGTCGGACGGCCTGGTGCTCCCGCAGGACGCGTTCATCCCCGGCTCCAAGTCCGTGACCCTGTCCGGCCTGGATCACCTGGACTCGACCGGCACGACGCTGAACCCCTTCAAGCCCTACCAGCCCGAGGACCTGACCCTCTCGCTGGTCGCGATGGCGCTGAAGATGCCCAAGGGCGGCTGAAGCCTCACGTCCCCGTGGGCGGGGCCTTCTGCTTCAGCTCGCGCGCGGGGATCCCCGCCACGGTGGTCCCCGGCGCCACGTCCTCCAGCACGATGGCGTTGGCGCCAATCTTCGCGCCGTCGCCAATCACCACCGGGCCCAGCACCTGCGCGCCCACGCCGATGTAGACGTCGCGGCCCACGCGCGGCACTCCGTCAACGCCGGGCAGGGGCTCCAGGCTCACGTTCTGGGAGATGAAGCTGTTCTCTCCAATCTCCACGCCCGGCGCGATGATCACGCCGATGCCTCCGTAGCCCAGCTCCACCGTGGGGTGCAGCACGGCCTTCGTGTCCACGTGGCTGTTGTGGAGGCGGTCGCCCACCGTGGCCACCATGTTCGCGAGCCTCGGGAGCGCCTGGAGCCGCTTCGCGGCCCGGTAGAACGTCAGCGCCGTCGGACCCATCTGCCCACCATCCTTTTCGCCACTGGGACCCAGCGGAACTTCGAGCGCTGTAATGTCTGCCCCATCCATGTGTCCCGGTAGATGAACAGCCAGTGGTGCTGCCGGACCTGCTCCGTCCACTCGCGCTTGTAGGGAGCATCGTCCCCCAACAAGTCCAGCTCGCCCAGGCCTCTTCCGATGCAGTCCTGGATCAGGTTCTCCGTCAGCAGGTGTCCCGGGCTCACTTCCGCCAGGGTTTCATCGTAGCCCGGCTTCATCGCCAGATAGCGGCCGGCGTATTCCAGCCCGTACTGGAACGCGATGGCCCGTCCGTCCAATCGCAAGAAATACAACCCCAGCCAGCCGCGCTCCGCCGCCGTGCGCGCGAGCCCCGTGTAGAAGCCGCGCCGGTGCTCCGCTTGCGCGATGGCCGTGCCTTCCTGCGCCTTCCAGCCGCTCTGTTCCAGTGCGAAGGCCTCCTCCAGCTTCGACCCCAGGCCCTCCACTTCGGCCACGCGCTCGACCTCCACGCGGCCCCTTTCCTCCAGGCGCCTGCGCCTTCTGCGCAGCGGCTTCGCGTTGCTCCGACCCTTCGTCCACGCCGCGACCGTGGAAGGCAACACCAGGTAGGGCGAGCGTGCGCTCGGCCACGCGCCCCAGGGCATCCCCGCGCCCCTCGCCGCGTTGAGCAGCTCCCAGGCCGCGCCACCCTCCGGCACGTCCGACAGCCGGAGCACCTCCCAGCTGGGGTCGCCCATCAGATGCGACAGGAAGACCACCGCGGCCCGCTTGGGTTCCTCCGCCACCAGGTCGAAGCGGCACGAGTGCTTGTTCGTCAGCGACGACAACTGCCGCACCGGCACGCCGTACTGGTGGCCCTGCTCCTCCTGGAGCCCCAGCACCGCCACCAGCATGCCCAGCGCGTTCCTCGCGGTCAGGATGCGCAGGGCCGCACCGGGCGCGAAGTTTTCAATCCAGCAGCGCACGAACTCGTGCCGGTAGAACACCTGGTCGTCCACGCGCTTCACCAGCGCGTTCCACTCCGCCTCCAAGGCATTGAAGGCGGCGAGGCTCCGGACCTCCGCCACGCACAAGGGCTCCACGCGCCCGCGCGCTACCGGCTCCACCGCATTGAGGCGGGGACGGGATGGGACGCGTTCCCCGAGCACCGCGTCCGTGATGGGACTCTCCTCCATGAACATCGCTCCTCGGGTCTCTCGCTCAGGGGGACTCAGGACAGGGGCTCGCCGGCGTCATCCGCCGCTTCGGGCCCCAGCACGTCCGGTCCCTGCTTCTTCAAGGGCTCGTCGCGCAGCCGCACGGGGCCCTCGAGCTTCGTCAGCGCGTTGGTGTCCAGGGGGACGTGGTGCACCTGCACCGGGACCCTGGTGCTGGGGAGCTCCACCGTCGTCTTGAACACCGCCTCCGCGGGGGCCGGCATGACGGGCGTGGGCGCCTCCACCACCGGCACCAGCTTCGGCTGCTTCTTGAGGCCGCGGAAGAGCCAGCCGCCCTTCTGGCGCTCGTACAGCTTGCGCGTCTCCACCGCCGCGCGCGCATGCGACACGCGGCCCGTCTCCAGGTCCTCCAGCAACATCTCGCTCAGCCGGCGGCGCGTCACGCTGTCCAGGTAGTCGAAGACCTTCTCCAGCTTGCGCACCACCACCTGCGTCGCGCCGCCCGCCGCGGTGTGCGTGAGCGCGGCGATCTTCAACTCGTGCCGCGCCCGCGAGCGCTCCGCCAGCTTGCGCAGCCGGTCCGCTTCGTCCGGCGACGCGGCCTTGCTGACGAGCCCCGGCAGCACCGTGCGCGCGAGGCCCGCGTCCACGAAGCCCGAGTCGTCGAACGTCTCCAGCGACTCCAGCGCCCGCCGCCGCGCCTCCACCGACGTGCCCTCCAGCGCCTTCAGCGCCGTCGTCACCCGGTCCAGCGCCATCCAGCGGTACACCCAGTCCAGGCCCGTGCCCTTGATGTTCTGCGCGCCCATGATGCTCACCTGCATCCCGGGCGCCACCGAGCGGGCGCACGCGTCCACCACCTGGTCGCCCGTCGCCTGCGAGTCGGACACCGGCACCAGCTGCTCCAGCATCATGGCCTTGTACGCGTCGCGGAACTTCGCGTGGAACGCCTTCACCCGGCCCTGCGCATCCGCTTCGCCCCGGGGCAGCAGCGCCTTCAGCCGCGCGTGCACCGCCATGCGCGCCAGCAGGTACAGCGCGTGCTCGCGCACCTCGTCCTGCGTCGCGGCCGTCAGCACCTCCGGCAGCGAGGACGGCTGCGCGCGCGATGCCGGCGACAGCGCCTCGTCGATGAGCGGGCCCACCTCGCGCTCCAGCGCGCGGCGCACCTTCTCCACGCCCACGTCGTCGTCTCCGCCCTCCAGCGCCTTCTCCACCGCGGCGGTCAGCGCCAGCGTGGGAGTCGCCTGGAGCCCCGCGCCGGCCGCGTACCGCTCCAGCCGGTCCATGAACGTGGCTGTCGTGGGACGCGGCACCTTCAGCTTCGCCAGCTCCTTCGCGAGCCGCGCCTCCGCGCGGGCCTGGCCCTCGGGGCTCGAGACCTCCTCCGCCGCGACGACCTCCGTGCTCAGCAGGTGCCGGTCCAGCGCGTCGCGCACGTACTTCTGGAGGCCCTCCAGGTTCGTGCCGATGAGCACGTGCCGGTCCGCGGGCGCGTCCTCCACCATGATGCGCGCGAACACCTCCGAGCGTGACACGCGGTCCCAGCGGTTGTTGATGACCGTGATGACCGCGCGCTCCGGGTTCGCGTCTGGATCCACGTCCCCCAGGCCCGTGCGGATCCAGTTGTTCATGAAGCCCGTGCGCTCGTTCGCCGAGTGCCCGTTGATGAACTGGAGCTGCCGCCCGCGCACCTTCGCCGGCGGGAAGACCTTCAACACGCCGATTTCAGGCTGCACGTGCTCGGCCATCAGCGCCAGCGCGTACGACCGCGACACGCCGAGCTGCTCCGCCAGCGTCGCCACCAGCGCCATGTTGCGCGGGTGCTCGCGGTAGGGGAACAGGGCGAGGAACTCCTCCGGAATCAGCTCCGCCTCCCACCACGCGCTGTGCAGCAGCGTGGTGTCCTTCTCCTTCGCCGCCTGCTTGAAGAGCGGGAGGAAGTGGTCCTCCGTCGTCACCACCCGGCCGCCGTTGGGCATGAAGTTGGTGATGACGGACGCGACGTTGATGCCCGCCGGACCCTGGATGTCCTCATGGTCCGGATAGGCGTTGGTCAGCGTGGCGAAGTCGTCCTTCATCCAGTCGTTCTGGAGCAGCTCGACGAAGTTGGGCTGCAGCGCCATGCACTCCCAGAGGAACACCTCCGTGCCCAGGCGCGCGCCCAGCTCCACCATGTCCTTCTGTTCCCAGATGGTGGCCTTGTCGTAGGGGCGGAAGATGAAGAACTCGGACGGCCCGGCGCCCGGGGCGCTGTGCACGAACATCGCCTCCGAGCCCGTCGTCTTCGCGAACACCTCGAAGCCCATGCCGGAGAAGAGCGCCGCCTTCAGGCGCTCCGTGCCGGACTTGCCGCGCGTGCCCCAGCCGCCGATGACGAGCGGAATCTTCTCCCGCGACTTCCGCACGCTCTGGCGCTTCACGTACGTGTCGCCCAGGAAGATGGAGAAGAGCGCCGCGGTGAAGAGGCCCAGCGCCGCGATGCCGTTGCCTCCCATTCCGAGGAAGTAGCCCTCGTTCTCCATGATGCGCTCGGTGAGGAGCGCCAGGAATCCGCTCTGCAGGCCCAGCACCGCGGGCGTGTGCAGCGTGGACGTGGGCTTCGGCGCGGCCTCCGGCTCGTGGAAGAGCGTGGCGAGCGGAGAAGGGACCTGCTTGTGCTGACCGTAGGGCGTGAAGCGCACCTGGACGCCCAGTTCGCGCTCCACCTGCTCCACGAAGCGGCGGCGCTCGCGGGGCTCCTCGCCTCCCAGCGAGTCCAGCCGCAGCGACGCGAGCCGACGGTAGTCCTTCGACACCTTCAGCCGGTTCGTCAGGCGGCGCAGGCGCGAGGCGGGCGGCACCAGCACCGTCTCGCCGTGGCTGCTGAACAGGTGCACCTTGCCGTCCTTCGACAGCGGCATGTCCAGCAGGTCGTCCACCGTGGGCAGGTGACGGCCCCAGCTGCCCTGGCTCGCCACGTGGACGCGCTCGCCGGGGACCAGCGTCTCCGTGATTTCGTCCAGGTGGCCCGGGTGCGCGCGCAGCGTGCCGGACATCACGCGGCCGGTGGTGTGCAGGAACGCCTGGCGCTTGTTCGGCGCGGGGCGGCCCAGCTCGTGCCACATGCGCCACAGGCGGCGCTCCTGCCGGTCGCCGTGCCACAGCGTCAGCGTCTTGTCCGTGCGCTCCGCGTACAGGCCGTGCCCGTCCTGCGACAGGTCCGCGAGGATGGCGCCCAGCCACGCGGGGCCTTCGGGCATCGGCGGCAGGTTCTCCGGCGTGGGCTGGAGCGGGATGCGCGTGCGGCTGCCCGGGCGGAGCTTGGAGACGCGGCCCGCGAGGAACGCCGTCCACGCCTGGCGCACCGGGTCCTTCACCCGGCGCAGCACCTGCGCGGCGGCGGCGGCGGCCTCCACCACCGGCCCCGTGGCGCCCGGCTGCGTCGCCAGGGATTCCACCGCGTCCAGCAGCGCCGCGTGCGCGGGGCCAAGGCCAGCGGCGCCCAGCGCTTCCGCCAGCGCGGCGGCGCGCTCGCACGACACTCGCAGCACGAGCGGCGCGGTGTCACGTCCGAGCACGTCCACCAGCACCTGGAGGGCAGGGCCCTTCACCTTCGGCTCCGCGAGCGCCGCGTCCACCGCGGCCAGCACGGCGGCGGTGCGCACGCGCGGGCTCGGCTCCGACAGCGTCCGTCCCGCGACGGCCGGCACCTGCTCCAGGCCCGCCAGGCGGCGCAGCAGCGGCTGGCCATCCGGGCGCTGCGCGATGAGGGCGCACAGGCCCATGCGCACGTACTCGCTCGGGTCGTGGTGCGCGACCTCGGTGAGCAGCGGCATGCGGTGCTCTTCCGACAAGAGCGGCGCGCACTGCTCCAGCACCTGGCGGCGGAAGAGGAAGTCCTTCTCCGACGGGGCCTTCGCGCGCAGACGCTGGCGCAGCAGGGTGATGCCCTCGAGCACGTCCACCGTGAGCAGCGCGCGCAGGGCCTCCGCCTGGAAGAACGGGCTCACGTCCTCCTGGCCCGCGAGGCTCGTCAGCGTGGGGCCCACTTCGGGCAGCGACGCGGCGACGCCCGGCACCGTCTGCGCGAGCTGCCGGAAGGCCTCCAGCGCGGCGGAGCGGTTCTGCGCCCGGGGCGCGTCCACGGCGCGGTCCAGCAGCTGTCTCGCCAGCGGCACGGCTGCGGGTTGCAGCTCCTGCGCGTGGGCCTTGCCCAGCACGCCCGTCAGCGCGCGGAGCGCCGTCTCTTCTTCGATCAGCAGCTTGTGGCGGCGCTTCTCCAGCCGCTCGCGCAGGGCATCGAAGCCCATCCACCGGTCCAGGGCGCGCAGGTCCTCCTTGCGGTCCTTGCGGTCCTTCACCGTGGCCTTGATGTGCTCCACCAGCACCTGGCGGCGGGCGGCGTCATCCAGCGCCTCGTTGTGCTGACGGGTGAACTGGACGATCTCCGCGTGGACCGCGGCCAGCTCCGTCTCCAGGGCCTCCAATGCGACGCCCAGCCACGGGGCCAGGCCCTCCAGGCCGGCGGGGCGAGGGCACGACTCCACCAGCCGCTGGGCCAGGACCTCGACCTGGGCCCCGCGCACACGACGGTGCAGCGGGGGCAGGGCTTCCAGCAGTTGGGACTCGAGAGGTTCGTTCGCCAGGTGCATGTCGCGGCCAGAGCTATTCATTGCTTGAGAAACCTGCCCGGCCCTCCCAGGCACGCGTTCGGAGCAGGACAGCTCAGGCTCCCTCAGGGCTGCAAACGTCGTTCATCGAGCAGCTCCTCGAACTCCTCCTCGGTGGGCGTGACGTCCTGCAACCCACGTCCACCCGACCAGTCCCACCGCGCTCCGAGTGAAAACATGTTCTGCATTCCGTACGGGCCGGAGAGGAAGGCGCGGTCCTCCGCGAAGAGCATCAGCCGGTTGCCGCCCTTGCCCATCCACACGTTCCAATCCAGGCGGCCCGACACGCGGTGGCGCAGGTACGCGGTGGCGCGGTGATCATCCTGGAAGCGCTGTGACGCGCCGTAGCCCAGCTCCACGCGCGTGCCCTGGAGCTTGCCGCCCAGGAGCGCCGCCCAGCTCGCGTAGGCGCCCGCGTTGTCCACCGTATAGAAGTTCGCGTTGCTCACGGCGGACATGCCCAGCGTGGCCACGTGGTCCTGGAAGGGCTGCCAGCGCAGCGACAGCCGGGGCGACAGGCGCCTCGGGTGGTCCTTGCCGTAGAGCCAGTAGACGTTCTGGTCGTAGCGCGTGGCGTCTGTCGCGCTGCCGCCCTGCATGGACTCCAGCGTCAGGCCCAGGCCGGGGATGAGGCCCACGTCCGGGGACAGGCGCACGTAGCGGTCCGCCGCCACGCGGCCCCGCGCGCTCCAGCGCATCGTGCCGTCGATGGTCTGCGAGAACACGGAGCCCTGCATGGACAGGCGCAGGTCGCCGGGCAGTTGATTCACATAGCCGGCCACGGTGCCGCCGAGCACGGCGGACTGGTTCAGCGGGTAGCGCGCCTCGGGCGTGAAGCGCAGCCACGCGCGGCCCGGGGACAGCTCACGGCGCAGGGAGAGGCGGACCTCCAGGCCCGTCTGGAGCGGGCGGTTGAGCAGCTCGCCTTCCTCCACGTCCTCGCTGCGATAGCCCATCTCCGCGGACACCATGCCCAGGCCGCCGGTGCGCGCCTCCGGAGGCATGCCCTCCGGCAGCAGCGACAGGCCAGGCGGCAGCGCGGGCCAGGGCAGCGGCTCCAGGCCCGTGGTGCCCTGGGCCCACGACGGGGCCGCGAGCGCGCTCGGATCCGCGGCGACCCCCAGCTGCACCTGCACCAGGGCTTCACCGGCGGGAGACTCCAGGCTCACGCGGTGCGGACCGCGCGAGGGCAGGAGCAGCCACGTCTCGCCCATGCGGCCCAGCGGCTGGGACGCGCCCTGGAGGCCGGGGTCGGTGTCCTCGGGCAGGCCCAGGTGCATGAGCGGGCCTTCCTCCGCGCTGGAGCCCCCGGTGCCGTCACCTGAGGGCAGCGGCGTGCTGCGCAGGAGCAACTCGCGGCCCGCGGTGGGGGCCAGGGCGGTGGCGCGCACGCGCAGGGCGGTGGGGCCCAGCACGGTCATCACCACCGGCGCGCCCGGACGGCTGCGCAGGAGGGAGAGGGGCTGCGGGGCGGCCATGACGCGGGCGTTGGTGTTGGCCTCCTCGGACTCCACGAAGCGCACCAGGCCGGTCTGCTGCGTGTCTGCGCGCGCCATCACGACTTCCACCTGGTGGCGGCCGGGGACGTCCAGGCGCGTGCCCAGGATGGCGGTCTCGCCCTCGGGGACCTGGAGCTCGCGGACCACGCGGCCGTCCACGCGGAGCGCGAACGAGCAGGTGCCGGTGGCGTCCACGCCCGGACGCGGGGTGGTGCCGCAGAGGACCTCCGCGCCCAGGGGCCGGGGCTGCTTCACCACCAGGCTCATCACGCGCGAGGCCCCGGCGGGCAGCAGCTTCGCCTCCGACAGCTTCCACGGGGGGGCGAGCAGCGCCTTGCGCACGGACATGGCGACGTCCTCGTCGTCCGTGCCGGCTTCCGACGTAGCGAGGAGAGAGCCCGCGGTCTCCTCCGCGTCGCGCAGACCTTCCCAGCGCGTCCAGCGGCCCGCGGTGAAGCGCATGCGGCGGACATCCGGATGATCCGCCCACGCCTGGAGCTGGCTCGCGAGCGCCGCGCCCAGGGGCGCACCGCCGTCCTTCCACGCCTGCGGCGAGTCCTGAAGACGCTCCAGCATGCCGAGCGCTTCCAGGCCCACCTGCGGCAAGCCCGTCTCGCGGTACAGCGCCGCCATGGCCAGCGCGCCCGCCGCGTCCTCACCCGAGGCCGACAGCAGTCGAGCACGGAGGTAGCGGCCCGCGAGGCTCTTGTCTCCCGACACCGCCGCGAGCGCCGCGTCCGTGTGGCCTTCGCGGGCCTGGGCACTGGTGGCCGCGAGCTTCGCTCCCTCCGTGTCCAGCGCCGGGAAGGCAGGGGACACCAGCGTGGGCTGGGTGATGGCCTGCGTGAAGCGCACCGTGCGCGGAGCCGTCTGCGACAGGCGGTCCATCAGCGCGAGCAGGCGCCGCTGCTGCTCCGGCGTCAGCTTCACCTGCGCGTCCAGCAGCCGGCCCACGTCCGCGCGAGCGAAGCCGTCCTCCTGCAACGACGACAGCAGCTCGGCGCGCGCGAGGCGCGGCTCCACGTCTTCGGGTCCCGTGCGCAGCGAGCGGGAGAGCGCCTGGAGCGTCTCGTACGCCGTCCCTGCCTGCGGCGGCCGCGGCAGGGCAGGGGGCTCCTCGGACGTGGCCACCTCCGCGCGGCGCACCGACAGCGAGACGGCGAGCTGTGCCTTCGGATCCTCGGGCTCGAACCACACCTCGCGCGCCTGCGCGGGCAGCGTCACCACCGCGGACAAAGGCGCGGACGACGTTCCCTTCGCGCCTTCCAGCGCGACGTGGCGCGGGCTGGCGGCGCCAGGCATCAGCACCAGCCGGCGCGGATGGCCCACGTCCGTGTTCATGCGCACCACGAGCGGCTTGCCCGCGGTGGCATTCAACGGACGCAGCTGCACGCGCACCGGAGAGGGCAGCTTCGCGTCCGGCACCCGGAAGCGCACCGCCTTCTTCCCTACCTTCACCGGCCACTGCGAGCGCACGTAGCCCACTTCGCCCGGCGTCCCTGCCGCCTTCGCGGGCGCGAGCGACAGGAACGCGCGCGTGCCCTCCACGCCCTCCAGCTTCAGCGCGTGCTCGCCCGGCGGCAGGGCAATCTCCACCGGCTCCACCGCCGACAGCGGCAGCAGTGGGAAGGCGTTGCTCCCCACGCGCAGCACCGGATTCGCCTTCGCGCCCGGCGGCGTCATCACGTAGGCGCGCAGCAGGGTGGGGGCCTCGGCGAGTCCCGTGGCCTGCACGTGCGTGGTGCCGCCCGCGGCGAGCGGCCACAGCGCGCTGCCCGTCATCGACGCGTCGGCCTCCATGCCCTGGAGGTCCAGCCAGTGCGAGGCCTTCACCTCGGTCCCGTCGTCGCGGAGCGCGGGCGTCACCTGCGACCAGCGGCTCGTGCGCCACCACGCGGTGCGGTAGCTGCGGCGGATGTCCTCGGACAGCGGATCCGCGCGCCATGCCAGCTCCAGCGCGGCCAGCTCGCGGCTGCGCAGCGGGTCGCCCAGCGGCAGGCGGGCCACCAGCTCCGACGCCTCGGCGGTGAGGAAGCCCGCGTCCGGCAGCGCGGGCGCGGTGCCCAGGAGCGCGTGCGCGACGTCCGGCTTGTTCGCGTCCAGGAGCTTCTTCGCGGTGAGCAGCCGCAGGTGCCACGCGAGCGGCGACGCATCCGCGCCCTTCAGCGCCTCCACCGCCACGTCCGTGTCGCCGTCACCCAGGGCCGCCATCACGGTCAGCAGCGGCGACAGGCCCTCCGTCTTGATGCGTCCGTAGGTGCCGCGCGCCAGGTCCGGCATCAGGGCCACCAGCCGCTGACGCAGCAGCGAAGGACGGGCGGCGGGGTCCTGCTTCACCACCTCCCACGCCTTCTCCGCCAGCTCCGTCCAGTGCGTCTGGCGCGACAGCGCCTCGGACAGCGTGGGCCGGCGCGTGGCGACGCGCGCACGCATCAGCGGCGCGGGGCCCTTCCAGCTCACGACGTAGTTGTGCTTGCCCGGAGGCAGCGCCACGCGCATCTCCTCCGCGATGCCCACGCGCTCACCCGACGCGAGCACCCGCGCGGTGCGCCCGTCCGGCAGCGCCGCGCCCTCGGCGGCCTCCGCCCACGCGGGCTGCGGCGTGAGCTGCGCCTGCGCGAGCACTCCGCCCACGCCGTACACCTCCACCGTCGGCGCCTCGGCGGGCGAGCCATCGCCCAGCACGGCGCGTGCCTCCAGCGACAGCACGCCCGGGCCCTCCATCTCCAACGCCCAGGTCGAGCCCTTCCCCTCCGGCCGGACCCAGGGCGTATCCATTCCGTCCAGCACCACCTCCGCGCCGGTGGGCCGCGGGCGCTCCACGCGCACGGCCCGTCCGTAGAGCGGTGACACCAGCGCCCACTCGCGCAGCGCGGAGGCCTTGCGCCAGTCGCGCACCGCGGTCCGGAAGGGCGAGGACTCAGGCTCGCCCTTCACGAGCTCCGCCTCCAGCGCCGCGTCCACGTCCAGCCGCGCTCGCGTGGCCGCGTCGAACGCCAGCGCCGGGCGCGGCCCCTTGCCATCCACCCACTTGAGGAGCGCGTCCCGCATCCGCTCCTCGGTGCGCGCCGTGGACGTGTGCGTGGGCCGCTCCACCACGATGCGGGCGTTCTTCGTCGCCGTGACCCACCAGATGCTGCCGGCGCCCATGGGCTCCGCCAGGTACCAGCGGCCCGGACGCTCCGACACGCCCTCTTCCTCCACGCGCAGCTCGGGGGCTTCGCCGCCCTCGGACAGAGGCACGCGGGTGAAGCGCAGCGCCCCGGCGGGGCCGGTGACGCGCACCACGTCCAGCGGGCCCAGCCACACGGCCGCGCCCTTCTGGGCCGTCACTTCCATCGCGCCCGTTACCTGCGGAATGCCGCCCGGCACGTAGGGCGCGTGGCCCCGGAGGTCCTCCAGTGCGACCGGTCCCCGGATGGCGCGCGGCTGCCACGCCATGCCCTCCTGGCTGCGGGCGATGACGGACGGCTGGGAGACGGCGGGCTGCGCGATGACGGGCAGCGCCGCGAGCGCTCCCACGAGCAGGGTGTAACGGGCGCGGCGTCGAACAGGAAACATCGGCGCTCAGTCCTCCAAGGGTGCGAACAGAATCTGGGCCAGCCGGTCCAGACGCGCCGGGGTCGCCAGCGCTTTGCGCGTACGGGATGACATTTCCAGGTGCAGGAAGCGGGCTTGCGGATAGGACTGGAGCAGCCGGGCCTGCGCGTTCTGTGTCCCACCGAGCACCTGCACGCCGTCCGGGAACAGCTTCACTCCAGGGCCGAGCGCCTCCTCCAGCGGTGTGGCCACCTTCCGGGCCCACAGCCCGGGCCTGCGCGTCCCGTCGCTGATCACCGCCGCCAGCTTCTCCGTGCGGCCCTTCTGGACCTTGGACTCGCCGAAGCCGTGCAGCTGCACCACGTGCGGCGCGACGAGCTGCCGCGCGGCCAGGTCCGTCACAGTCTGGAAGAGGTGCTCCGCGTTGTGCGCGACGTCCGCGGGGTGCTCCGGATCCTCGGGCGTCTCACCGGGCGTGCCCTTGTAGCGGTGCGCGGTGGCGGTCATGAACAGGCGCGGCGCGCGGCCCTCGGGCGGGCAGACGAAGAGGGCGGAGCCGATGTCCTCCGTGCCGATGTCGAAGTACGGGTGGGGCACCTGCACCACGTCGTTCGTGGCCTCGCCCGTGCGGATGACATACGCGCCCGCGCCGTGGTAGCCGTCCGGCCGCTCGCGCAGCACCCAGAAGGTGTCGCGCGGCGTGGTCCACGTCTCCAGGAAGAAGCCCACGGACGCGGCCACGTTCGTCAGCTCCGGGGGCACGTCCTTCTGCTTCGGCGCCGCGGCCAGCAACGCGGGGATGAGCTTCGAGAACGCGGTCCGCTCCTCCAGCGTGGTGGGGTGGAACGTCACGGCGTCCACGCGAGGCCACAGCCCGGAGAAGCGCGCGTCCACGCGGCACCCCGACTGCTCGGGCACGTTCACGGATGGATCCTCCTGGGGCACGCGCTCCGGCGCGGACCGCGTGGCGCCCTTCGCACGCAGGGCCGTCTGTGCGTGGGCGCTCACACCCGCGCCCAGCACGGACACGACTCCCGCGGCCACGAGCGGGCGCCACGACCCGGTCCTCCCGCGGAACCTCACAACAGGTCCTCGTCCGGCTGCCAGCCGCCGCGGTTCCACACGCGCGGCGCGGTGTTCTCCACCGCCTGGCCGAACATGAAGAACCGCGCCCACATGGGCCCCGAGCCCAGCGACTGGATGCGCACGGTGTGCACGCCCGGCGCGATGTCCTCGCCCAGCGTCACCGGCACGGTGCGCGCGTACCACTTCACGCCCGGGCGGCCCACCGGCATGGCCGGCTCGCGCTCGGAGGCCGGCAGCACCACCGTGCGCTCGGCGCGCGTGACGTGCGGCACCAGCACGCTGGCGCGGCGCACGGGGTTTCCGCCATCCACCGTCACGGACAGCTGGGGCTCGGTCGCGCCCTCCGCCACCGACGTGTAGACGACCACGTTGAGGGTGACGGCGCCGGGCCCCGTCTTGCGCACCGGCACGCGCAGACCTCCCTGGCCCACCGGATACACCGTGCGCGAGCGCAGACCGCTGCCCGCCGCCGGAGGCCGGTTGAGCAGCGCCGTCAGCCCCGGCGCCGTGGAGCGCAGCAGCACCTCATGCTCACCCGGCGGCAGCGGCGGCAGCAGCTCCCGCGCCCGAGTGGAGCGCACGGTGAAGCGGTGCAGGGGCTCGCCGTCGAGCAGCACCTCCACCTCGTTGCCCAGCGCCGCCGCGTCCTTCAGCGACAGGCGCACCTCCGGGCGGGTGGGCGTGCGCGCATCGAAGCGTGCACGCACGGCCCGGCCCGGCTCCAGCACCGTGGACAGCGCCCTCACCATGTCCACCGTGTCCGCCGGCCCGGACTCCAGCACCTCCACCACCGGGGGCGTGCCATACGGGCGCACCACCACCGCGTCCCCCGAGGGCGGAGGCGTCTCCTCCTGAGGACCCACGGGCTCCAGGCGCACCTGGCTGAGCAGTTCCATCCGCGCGCCACCCTGCAGCAGCGCGTTCAGGTTCGCCGGACGCATCGGGTGCCACGTGCGTTGATCCACGGGCGCGTTGCGCCAGCGCACGCCGGTGAGCGCGTCGTTCGTGTACGGCGCGGACGCCGCGACGGGCTGACCGCTGGACAGGAAGCTGTAGAGCTGCACGATGGTCGTGCGCGGCGCCTCCACGCGCAGCTTGCGCGCCCCCATCGGCAGGAACACCCGAGCGCTCGTCGCGCCCGACACCCACGCCGGCAGGTCCGTCACTTCTCCAGAGCCCGCGTCCTGGATCGCCGTCGCCACGGGCGTGCACGGCAGCGCGCCACCCGGCAGCGGCACCAGGGCCGCGCTCTCGAACGGCGCGGGCTCCGGCGTCGCGTCCAGCGAAGCCTGTCCCAGGGACTGCCCCTGGGCATCCAGCACCGTGAGGCTCAGGTGCAGCGGCTCGCGCGAGGGCGCGCGGTCCAGCGAGCGCGCGTCGATGCGCACCAGCCGCCCCACCGCGTCCATGCGCGGATCGATGTCCAGCTCCAGCACCGGGCACGCCGGGCCGGTGGCGAACGCCTCCGTGCGGCGCGTGTCCGGCAGGAAGGCCACGCGGCCTTCCGACGCGACGCCCGGCTGGGGACGCGACTCGGTGGGCAAGAGCCACGACTCGAACGGGCCCTCCACCGTGTAGCGCAGGTCCTCCTGGCCGTCGTTGCGCACCATCACCGTGTGCACGCCCGCCGGCAGCTCCAGCGGATGCGACATGGGCGAACCCGCCACGGGACCCGGCAGCTCCAGCGTGTGGGCCGTGCCGTCCGCGGACAGCGTCTGCACCGTCACGGGGCCATGCGGTTGGGGATGCGCGTCCGTCGCGTCGCTCCACAGCCACAGCACCGGCTTCGCGGGCCCGGTGACGTTGAGGGCCACGGCGCGGCCGGCGCCCAGGCGCTCCTGCACGGACTCGGTGGCCTCCACCAGCGGCAGCCGGTAGGGCGTGCGGTAGACGGGCTCAATCTGGTAGTCGGTGCCCGCCTCGCCCTCCGCGTTGAGGCGCTCCCAGTGCTCCTCGGCGAGCCAGCGGCGCGTGTCGGTGGAGAGCTTCTCGAAGGGCTCGAAGGTGGCACGCCCGGCGCGCACCTCCGCGCGGGCCTGCGCCAGCTTCTGCGACGCGAGCAGCGGCAGCGTGCGGTGCGCGCGGACGTAGACGCGCGCCAGCAGCGTGTCGTTCGCGCCCGCGGGCCGCAGGTACAGCACGGAGTAGTCCGGCCGCTCCTTGGGCAGGCGCAGCACGAACTCGCGCTCGTCCGTCACCTGCTGATTGGCGTGCGTGGTGAAGGCGCTCTCCTGCAGGAACGTGCCGTCCTCCTGCGGCTGGCCCTTGCTCTGGCGCGTGCGCGTGAAGATGGCGCGCTCCAGCAGGACGCCGTCCGGCCCGCGCAGGATGGCCTTGAGGCCGTACTGGTACTGCTTCTCCGGCGCGTAGGGCGTGCCGTCCGGAAGCAGCTCGTGCGTGACGATGAGCAGCTCCTCGGCCTCCGCGGGGACGCGCACGCGCATCTCCCGGCCCGGCTCCAGGCGGTAGAAGATGAGGCGCTCGGCGTTGACGAACTTCGCGTCGCGCCGCGCGGTGGGCGTGTCGGTATTGCCCAGCACGGCGAGGCTCGCGCCCCAGATGAGGGCCAGGCCCACCATCAGTCCAAGGAGCGCCACGAGGGCGCGGCTGCGGGTCTTCATCGACGGGCCTCTTCGCGGGAGACTTCCCCGGTCAGCACCACCGGACGGCGGTGCCGCAGCGCCAGGTCCACCGTGCTCGCGAGCTCCGCGTCACCCGCGGTCAGCTCCGCGCGCTTCGCCGGCGACGGGTGCTGCTGAAGGAAATAGACGGCGCGCAGCACCTGCTTGCCCTGCCGCGCTTCCACCAGGAGGAAGGGCAGGCCGTACTCGGCGCTGAAGCCGGACTTCACCTGACGCGTCACATTGCCCACGCGCTTCGTCTGCGCCAGCGCGCGGAGGTCATGCACGTTCTGCTGCGCGACGTAGCGCTCCGCGCTGGCGGTCAGCTCCTCGAAGTGCTCCTTCAGCGCCGCGGACACCGGCTGCGTCGGCGCCACCAGCCGGTCCGCCAGCAGCGCGCGCTCGGGAGACTCGCGCGGCTCCTCGGGCAACAGGCCCGTGATGGCCAGCTCCTCCGCCACGAGCCGCGGGCCCACGAAGGCGCCGCGCAGCGGCTCGGACAGCCACAGCGTGGCCAGCCGCGCCCCGCCGAAGGTGCGGGAGAAGACCTGCTGCGGGCTCGCGTCGTTGAGCCCCGTCAGCTCCGGAGAGCCGTCGTGGTAGCGCACGCGCTGCCCCAGCCAGCCCAGCGGGCCCTCCTGCGACAACAGCCGCTCCAAATCAGCGGGCCGCTGCGACTCCGTGAGCACCGGGCTGCCCACGTCCACCAGCACGTCCGCTTCCACGGCCGGCCGGCCGGAGAAGCCGCGCAGGTGCAGCACCCAGCCCTGCTCCTTCGGCAGCGCGCGGTGCACCGCCTGGTGGAACGCCTGGAAGCTCGTGCGCAGCTCACCGAAGGTGGCGGGGTGGGGCACGTCACCGGACGCGGTGGCGAACACCAGCGCGGTGGACCGCGACTCGTGCCACAGCTCCGCGGCCACTGGCAGCGTGCCCGCCTCGCGGGCCGGCGACGGCACCTCCAGCGCGAGCGGAGCACCGCCCGGACGCACCATCAGCCCCGCGCCCAGCCGGCCCGGCGTGGCCTCCGCGTCCGTCACCCACCAGCATCCGGTGGTCGTCGCGCCCGCGCACTCCGTCACCGGGTGCACCCGCAGGCCCATCAGAGCCGCCATGGCCCCGGCCCAGCGCGCGCGCAGCTCCTTCGGCACGTCCGCCGTCCCACCGCCCAAAAGCGGCGAGGCCACCTGCTGCTCCAGCACCAGCAGCTCCGCGTCCGACGGCCGCACCGCCGGCACGCGCGCCACCTCCGGCGTCACCATCAGCGTGCCCAGCGCGTCGCGCTCCGTCATCGGCGCGGCCAGCGCCTGGGCGTGCGCGAGCACCAGCGAGGCCAGGTCGAAGGCGCCCGCGCGCAGCACGCTCACCCGCGACTCGCCCCAGTTGTCACCGGGCTCCGGCGGAGGATTGGCCGTCACCGTCGCGCCCGGCCACAGCAGGTCCAGGCCCTGGGGCGCCTTGCCGTCCGGCGTGTGCAGCACCACCTGGCCCGGCTTCAGCGACGGATCCACGCGCAGCTGGACCCGCTCCCGGGAGGACAGCGCGTCGTGCGCGTGGCGCAGCGGCGTCTCCGACTGCGCCAGCACGTCGCCCAGCACCAGGCCCGCGCGGTGGGAATCCACGCCGCTCACGATGATGGCGCGGCAGTTCACGCGCTCGCACAGGAGCGCGGCGGCCTCGGCGCTCGGCGCCTCCGTCAGGGGACGCGGCACCTCCAGCACCGGCCCCTGCGCGCCGGGGACGAGCAGCGACGTGTCCCAGCCCGCCTTGCCGGCGCCCTCCACGCGCTCCACCAGCGCGAAGCGCGCGGGCGCGCCGTCCTGCTTCGGCAGCTCGCGAAGCTCCAGCCCCAGCGCCACCGCCTTCGTGCGCAGCGCGCTCAGGTGCTCCGCGCGGCCCGACTCCAGCCACGCGTCCAGTCCGTTCCACAGCCCGCTGTACTCACGCAGGTCGCCGTGCTTCAGCCGCAGCGACTGCCCGCCCACGTCGCTTTCGCGCGCGGTGGCGCGGCCCATCACCATCAGGCCCAGCGGAGACTGGTCCAGGCCCAGCCCGGGCACGTGGTCCCGCGGCGCCTCCGCGGTGAGCGCGGTGGCCGGGCGCGGTTCAATGAGCGACAGCCCGAAGCCCGCGAGGCTGCCGATGAGGAAGCCCGCCAGCGACGTGTGCAGCGTGGGCAGGAGCACCCGGGCAATCACCTGCTTCTGCAGCATCTTCACCGCCAGCAGCGTGGGCACCAGGTAGCCGAAGCCAAAGAGGTCCGTGACCTTCAGGCCCGGGATGCGGCCGCCCATGGCCCAGCCGATGCCCCACTTCACGAGGAAGCCCAGGCAGAAGACGAGCACCGTCTTGCGAGGGCCCTCCAGGTTCAGCGTGCGCAGCCCCGGCACGGACAGCACCGCCTTCGCGGCCAGCACCAGCAGCAGCACCTCCGCCAGCGTGGCCGCGAGCTTCAACGGCTCCAGCCACGTGAGCGCCAGCAGCGCGGGCACGAGGATGCCGTTGAAGTCCCAGCCGTACTTGAGGTTGAAGCGCGCGGCGAGGAACGCCGTCGTCAGCAGGATGATGTAGGCCTTGGGGCTGGACAGGAAGTCCTGCGCCACGTCCTCGTACATCAGCTCCAAGCTGGAGAAGGACAGGTTGGTGCCGGGCAGCAGCACGAAGCGGAGGATGACGTACGTGAGCGCCACCGGCACCGCCACCTGCCACAGCCCGCGGCGCAGCTTCAGCTTCCAGAAGGCGTTCGCGGTGAGCGGCACCAGCACCAGGCCGATGCTGTGCAGGCTGCGGTCGACGATGAAGGACGTGCCCCACCGCTCGTCCATCCAGTGCCCGAGCACGGGCAGAAGCCACGTCTCGCTGACCGCGCGCACCACCACGCTGGCGAGCACCACGGCGAAGAAGCGGTCGCGGCCGAAGAACTCGCTCCAGGCCCCCGTGCGGGACAGTCCGCTGGAGAACGCCAGCGCCAGTCCGTAGGTGAGCAGCGATTCAGCGACGACGGTGCAGCCCGCCTCGGGGTGGATGACGAACACCGAGGCCAGGTAGCCGGGAACCACGAGGCCCACGAAGACCCACCCGAGCGTCTCCGTGAGGAGCGCCAGGATGAGCACGCCCACGAGCACCGCCACCAGGATGGAGGTGTCGAGGGAGTAGGCCGGAAAGAGTGTCAGGGTCGAAAGGAGCGCCATGGTGGCCGCTCGAATCTAGGGAGGCTCCCGGACCCGACCAGGGCTGCCCCTCTCGGCTGCGGAGAAGCGTCGGCTGTCGAACCGAAGATTCGGGCCTCCAGTGCCACTGAATGCCCAACCCCGGACACTGGTAGCGGACCCGTGGGCGGATCAGCCGGCCTGCTTCACGCGACGCGAAGCCGCTTGGCACGGCACGTGGGGACGTCTCCCGCGAGACACTTCACGGGCAGTCCTGCGCGACCAGGGCCGGGCAGCCCAGGCCGGAGCCACCGAGCGTGCAGGGCACGGTGTCCGCGAGCGCCTGCATGACGGCCTTGGACGACGCGCCGGTGCCGCGCAGCGTGGCGGACTGCTCCAGGTGGATGAAGCGGTCCGTGGCGGCGGCGGCCTCCGTGTAGCAGGCGTCCGCGGCGCCGTTGTCGATGCGGCCCTGCACGTTGCTGGTCCCGCACAGCGCGCGGTGCTTGCCCGAGTCATCCGCCGCGTTGCAGGAGAAGGCCTTCTTGGTGCCCACCAGGTGGGTGTTGAGCGCGTCGCGCAGGCGGTTGGAGAGCGCGTCCGGCCGCAGCGCGCTGGTGCCGTCGCTCACCACGGCGGCCTCGGGGCCGTCGCCCGCGTCCATGCCGTGGATGCTGGCGGCGATGGCGTCCGGGTACGTGTCGCGCAGCGCGCGGTGCGCGGCGGTGAAGAAGTTGTTGCCGTAGTGCGCGGCGTCGGAGATGCGCAGGCCCTTGGTGCCGCACACGCTGGTGCTGCCGCTGCACGGGCTGGCGGTGGTGACGGCGCAGCGGTGGCTGCCGGTGATCAGCAGCGCGCGAGCACCCAGCGTCACCAGCTGCGAGGCCGTCTGACGCAGCGTGCCCTCATCAGAGTCCGCGTGCGGCGCCTCCAGCCACAGGTCGCGCGCCGGGAACAGGTTGATGATGAAGGTGCCGCCGCCGCGCGACAGCAGGCCCTGCTCGCGCACCACCAGCCACCCGCCGCCCGTGTCGTTGCGGAAGGTGGACACGCCGTAGCCCATCCCCGCCAGGTCCTGCACCACCTGCGGCGTGGGACCTTCGGTGAGCAGCGTGCGGAACACGCCCTCGAACGCCGCGAGCTCCGTGCCGCCCGGCTCCTTGAATCCGCCGCTGTTGGCCGCGGCGATGGGCGCCGTCTGGAGCCACGACGTCAGGTTGCCCGTCAGGGTGGACAGCGAGCCGAGCGGCGAGCACACGCTCGCCGTGGGAGCAGGCGCGCTGACGACCGGCGTCTCGTCCGTGGGCGTCGCCGTGTCGGTGGACGTCTCGGTGGTGGGCGCCTGGCTCACGTTCTCCACGGGCGCGGTGGGTGCCTCGGCGACGGTCTCTGGCGACTGGATGGAGGGGGTCTCCGCCACGGCGCCGTTCGGTCCGGCGACGGCATTGCTGCAAGCAGCTGCGAGGAGCAGGAGGCAGGACAGGGATGCGCGCAGGGGGGACAAGGACATGGTCCTGTCCCGAACAGCACGCCCTGCGCATGCATTCGCACCCCGTCAATCCGGGATGACAGCCGGAGCGGGGCTCGTCTGCCCGTCCGCTCAATGTCTCCCGCCCGCTCAGGGCAGGGTCCGCAGCAGTCCCTCCGCGTTGGGCGCGCCCCAGCCAGTGGGGATGTCCCAGCCTGGCCCGGCTTCGTACTGACGGTCGGTGACGCCCACGGTGATGTCGCGGAACGTCTGCTGCACTTCGGGCAGCGTGTAGAGCTGCGAGTTGAGCCAGCCCACCCGCGGCTTCTGTGCTTCCGCGCGCGCGCCGTTCACCACCGTGATGAGCCCCGCGAAGATGGGCGAGGAGAACGACGTGCCGGTGTTGGGCGTGGTGACGCCCAGCCACGTGTACCAGAAGCCGGTGTCCGCATTGAGCGCCACGTCCACCACCGCGCGCTTGGCGGGCATCGGGTAGAGGCCCTTCTGCCACTCCGGCGTGGCGAAGGTGCGGGTGATGCCGGAGCCCGAGTAGTACCAGGCCGTCTCGCCCGTCACCGTCATGCCGTTCATCTTCAGCTGCGTGCCGCCCACGGCGGTGACGTAGGGGCTGTTGCCCGGCATGTCCACGCCCGCGGAGTCACCGCTGGCGGCGGCGACGGTGATGCCCAGCGCGGCGGCCATGGTGCTGGAGTGGCTGTAGGCCTCCTGCACCGCCCTCGGCTCGGAGTCCTCGCGGTGGGCGAAGGACGTGGTGATGACGCTCACCTCGCCCCGGGCAATGGCCTCGTTGTAGGTGTAGAGCATGGACGTGTTGCGCGCGTCCGGGCCCATGTAGACGAGCACCTCCGCCTTGGGCGCCATCGCCGCGGCCCACTCCACATCGAGCGTGCCCTCGCGGTAGCGCGTGACGGGTGGCTCCATGGTCTGGATGACCTTGGGGTCCTCGCGCTCGATGCCCCACATCTTCCAGAAGGCGCGCAGGTCCTTCCACCGGAAGCTGGCGCCAATCACCACGCCCAGCTTCATGCCCTGGCCCTGGTAGCCCTGCTCGTAGAGCGAGTCCACGTTGTACGCGCGCGCCACCTGCTGCGGCGTGAGGCCCCGGCTGACGGGATTCGGCGGCTCCGTGGACGGCTGGCCGAACTCGCCCGGCAGGGTGCCCGTCTCCGCCGGCAGGTCCAGCGTGGCGACGGCGTGGATGCGCTGCTGCACGAACGTGGGGGCCTTGAGGGTGTCCGTGAGGCCGTAGACGTCGTGCGGCTCATTGCCGCCCTGAGGCGACTTGCGGCTCAAGATGAGCACCTTCACGCCGAACGCCTTGTTGAACTGGCCCACCGTGCCCACGAACTGCACCAGCAGCCGGTTGGTGGCGACGTAGGGCACCTGCATGCCCTCGGACTTCAGCCAGTCCACGACGATGTTGACGTCCTTTTCCAGTGGGGCGTGCTTCGCCATCCACTCGGCGGGCGTCATGTACTGGCGGAAGTGGGGGCCGCCCGGCTTGTAGATGTCCGCGATGCGCTGCTCGAGCGCGGCCGGGTCGCGGATGGGGAAGGACACCAGCCCGCGGATGAGGTCCGTCTCCGGCGCCTCGCCCTTGTCCGTGTAGACGCCGGGCAGCGGTCCGGGGACGCCCTCCGTCGTCGGGATGGGCGTGGGGTCCAACACCTCCGCCTCCGGGTCGGGCGGCGGCGGGTCCACCACCTCCGGCTCCGGCGGTGGCCGGCCGGGAGGTGGCTGTGAGTTTTCGGAGTCGGGAAGGGTGGGCGTGGACTCCACCGGGGTCGGCCCGGGAGGTCGCGGCTTGCCCACCGACGTCAGGCGGTCCGAGTCACGGCAGCCGCTCATCCACCCCGCCAGCAGCAGAACACCTGTCAGGATGATTCCGCGCTTCATTGCTCCCCCAGCCTGCGGTGACCCGCCTCGGGTCCGCCGCACCCCAGCCGTCCTCCCCCCTGGAGGACGTCGCCCACTGTGCGCATCCAAGCTGGGCGCGATTGCCCTGAGAGGCAACTGTCGTGGACAGGTAAATCGCGGCTACACTGTTGGCATTTCTTTGCCCATCCCATGCGGCTGCCGACAGCACTCCTGCTCATCTTCTTCCTGCTACCGAGCGCTGCGCTGGCGCAGGGAGACACGCGCATCACCTTCCTGGGTCGTCAGCTGGAAAAGGGAAGGGATCCGCGTGCACGCTCACAAGCCGCGCTGGTGTTGGGCGCCACCGAGGATCCAGAAGCGGTGACCCCGCTGTGTGGCGGCCTCAAGGACCCGAGCGAGCTGGTGCGCGCGGCGGTGGCCAAGGGGCTGGGCGCGCTCCTGGAGCCCAAGGGGCTCGACTGCCTCCAGTCGGTCCAGGGCGAGGCGGACGCCACGGTGCAGGCGGCGGTGGCGGAGTCCATCAAGGCCATCAAGGCGTACCAGGCGCGCCGGCCGCGCTTCTATCTGTCGCTGGACGCGCTGAAGGACAAGACGGGCACCGTGCCCGCGGAGCTCGTGAAGGTGACGCAGGAGCGGCTTCGTTCCAAGCTGGTGCGCCGGGGCGCGCAGATGGCGCCGGAGAAGGAGTCGAAGGCCGCGGCGAAGGGCGCGCTCAAGAAGCTGGGCGTGCAAGGCTACCGCATCACGGCGGAGATCCAGAAGACGGACAGTGGAGGCCTGCGCCTGGCACTCTTGTGCATGACGTACCCGGAGCAGTCCCTGATGGGACAGGTGGAAGTGAACGCCGCGGGAGCTCCGCCCGCGGACCTGTTGAAGGCCCTGATCCCCCGAGCCATCGAGGAAGCCGCCGCGACCTTCGACTGGAGCAGCGAGACATGACGACGACCACGGCCCAGGCCCCGACGACGAAGCGCCGCTGGCGCAACTTCCTGCTCGACGCGCCCTTCCAGCTGAAGCTCACCGCGTACATCGTCGGTGTGACGCTGGTGATGGCGGCGCTCCTGGGCATCTTCCTGGTGCGCGCGGCGAACTCGCTGATGCACGAGACGGCGACGGCGGTGGACGCCCGCTCGGCCGCGGCGGAGGTGAGCCGCGAGTTGTCCGGAGCCACGCTCTCCAACGAGCTGATGGCCCACATGAACGACCCGGCGTTCGAGAAGCAGTTCCGCGAGCAGGCGCAGGCCATCGACGCCAAGTACGAGGCGGAGCGCGCGGCCATCGTCGCGCAGCGCGCGGAGCTGGAGCGCCACCAGCAGCTGACGTGGTGGGTGCTGGGCGGCTGCCTGGTGACGTTCATCGCGGTGGTGGCGCTGGCGACCATCGTGGTGACGCACCGCATGGCGGGCCCGCTGTTCCGCATCAAGCGCATGATGCGCGAAGTGGCCGAAGGCCAGCTAAACCCGCCGCAGCACGGCCTGCGCGAAGGCGACGAGCTGCAGGACGTCTTCGAGGCCGCACGGGACATGACCCAGCGGCTGCGCGCGCAGCAGACCGAGGACGCGCGCGCGCTGTCGGAGGCCCTGGCGCAGGCGAAGACGAGCGGCGCCACGGGCCCCTGGGTGGACGAGCTGTCCGCCCTGGAGGCGCGCTACCGCGAGCGGCTGGCGCGGTAGGGCAGGGGCTGGGGGCTCACACCTGCGCGGTGTCCGCGGTGAGCCCCATCTGCATCAGCTCGGAGTGCAGCAGCAGCCGCGCCTGCGCCCACGGCAGCGCGACCACCCGGTAGCCCGCGAGCGCCTGGAGCAGCAGCGGCCGGTAGCTCGCGTGTCCGGGGTCCGCCACCACGACGATGCCCCGGTCCGTGGTGGAGCGGATGAGCCGCCCGACGCCCTGGCGCAAGAGCAGCAGCGCGCGCGGCAGCCGGTACTGGAGGAAGCCCAGGTACTCGTTGCCCGCCTTCGCCAGCGGCTCCTCGCGCGCGGCCACCAGCGGCCGTGACGCCGGCTCCAGGGGCAGCTTGTCGATGAAGACACACCCCACGCCGCGTCCGGGGATGTCCACGCCCTGCCAGAAGCTCTTGGTTCCCAGCAGCACCGTGCCCGTGTCGCGCTCCTGCCGCGCCGCCAGCGAACGGCCGTGGCCGCGCGACTGGCGCAGCACCTCGATGCCGTGCGGCTCCAGCCGCGCCTGCACCTCGCGAGACACGCGCTCCAGCCGCCGCGTGGACGCGAACAGGCCCAGCACCCGGCCGCCCATCACTTGCGCCAGGCCGGAGATGCGCCCGGAGGCCCAGTCGATGAACGGCTCCTCGTGCGCGCGCGGCGCGTCCGTCACCAGCACCACCAGCGCCTGCTGTCCCAGGTGGAACGGCGAGGGCGCGCGCAGGATGGGCGGCCTGAGCCCCAGCCGCTTCAACACGAAGGGCACACCGTCACCCGTGCCCAGCGTGGCGGACGCCATCACCAGCGCGCGCTTGTTCGCGGCGAAGTCCTTCGCCACGGACTCGGACACGTCCACCGGCTGCGCGCCCACGCTCCAGCGCTGCTTTCGAGGCTCCGCCCGCGCCGCATAGCAGCGCTTCGCGTCCGGCTCACCGGCCAGCTCACCGGCCAGCACCGACAGCTCGCCCAGCTCCGTGGTGGCCCCGGCCAGCTCCCGCTCCAGCGAAGGCTGCTTCACCGCCAGCTCTGGCAGCGCCGCCAGGACGCGCACGGACAGCAGCGTGTGCACGCGTTGCAGCGCCGTGCGCACCGCCACCAGGCCCTCGCGCACGGGCTCCCAGGCGGGCAGGGCGCGCACCGCGTCCGTCACCCGCAGCTCCGGCGCGTAGGCCGCGTCGTCCGCGTCCTCGCCGGGCATGGCCGCCGCGGGCTCGCACAGGGCCGTCACCTGTTCGCCCAGCACGCGCGCCTCCTGGAGCAGCGTGCGCAGGGCGTCGTCCACCTCGGACATCAGCACGCGGGACTCGTCCCGGCGCGTGGCCGCGAGCGCCCGGCGCAGCTCCGCGAAGAGGCCCCGGCGCCCGTCGCGTCCGTGCAGCCGCTCCGTGAGGCGCAGGAAGGCCAGGTCGGACAGCTCCACCGTGAGCGCGGTGGTGGCCACGTCCTCCAACTCGTGCGCCTCGTCCAGCACCAGGTGGTCCAGGCGCCCGTAGCGTGCGGGCCACGCGAACGCGAGCGACTGGTTGATGACCAGCACGTCCGCCTCGCGCGCCTGCGCCACCGCCGAGTGGTAGAAGCACTTATTGTGATGCGGGCACCGCTCGCCCAGCGTCGTCGCCGCCTCGGAGCGCACCGCCGGCACCAGCCCGTGCATGCCCGGGAAGCGCTCGCGGAACCAGTGGCTCAGCCGGTCCAGGTCCCCGTCCACGCTGCGGCGCAGGTACGCGCGCACGTACGCCCGGGGCGCCCGCGCCGTGTGGTTCATCCCCGGCTCCACCCGCGTGGCCTCCAGCGCGCGGCGGCGGCACAGGTAGTTCGTCTGGCCCTTGAGCAGCGCGTAGCCGAACGCGCCGCCCGTGGCCTGGTGCAGCCGGGGCAGGTCCTTCTCCAGGAGCTGGTCCTGGAGCGTCTTCGTGTGCGGCGCCACGCCCACCTTCAGCCCGTTGCGCGCGGCGAACAGCGCCGCGGGCGTGAGGTACGCCAGCGACTTGCCCGTGCCCGTGCCGGCCTCCACCGCCACCTGCCCGCCGTCCGACAGCGTGCGCGCCACCGCCTGCGCCATCTCCAGCTGCGCGGGCCGGGACAGGAACCCGCCGCCCCGCTCCAGCGCGCCGCCGGGCCCCAGCACCTGGGCCACCTCTTCGGGCCGCACCGGCACCGGCGTCGCGTCCAGCTCGGGCTCCGGGGGAGGCCTGCCGCCATTCGCGCGCTTGCGCTCCGGCCTCGCGCGCAAGAAGCCACCCGTCGTCTCCAGACTCAGAGGCACCGGCGTGGCCCGGCACGCCTCCCACAGCCGCGAGAGCAGCTCCAGGAGCGGGCGCGCCTCCGCGTCCATCGCCAGGTCGCGAGCGTCCTCTTCAGAAAGTGCATCCAGCAGCGGCGTGGGCCCCAGCGCCGCGCGGGCCCGGGGGTCCATCGTGGACAGCAGGTCCGCCACGTCCTCCGCGCGCCCGTCGCGCACGCAGCCATCCAGCGCGTGCACCAGCACCGCGTGCACCGCCACGCAGTCGTGGAGCGCCCGGTGCGGCTGCTGCGAGCCCAGCTTCGCCCACCGCATCAGCGACTCCAGCGAGTGGCTGGGCAGCTCCGGGTGCAGGTAGTGCATGAACTCGCACGAGTCGAGCACCGGCACGCCGCCGAGCACGTCCGGCAGGAAGCCCTTCTCGAAGGGGGCGTTGTGCGCCACCACCGTCCAGCCCTTGAGCCGCTCCCGCAGCTGGGTGCGCTCCGCGTCGAAGCGGGGCTGTCCGGAGAGCTGCGCGTCGGAGAGGCCGGTGAGCCGGCGGATGGTGAGGTTCAGCGGGCGCGAGGCCGAATACAGCTGGGAGAAGCGGTCCACCTCCCGGCCGTGCTCGAAGAAGAGGCACCCGACTTCGATGACCTCGTCCACGCGGGGGTCGAGCCCCGTCGTTTCGAGGTCCAGGAAGACGTGCCGGGTGAAGAGCTCCGAGCTGCCCATGCAGGCGGGTGAGCCTACCCGCCCGGGCGGACATCGCCAGTTAACGGGCGCCCGCGCTCAATCCACCACGAACGTGCCGGCGATCATCTTCCCCATCGCGCAGCCGTACTTCAGCGTCCCGGACTGGTTGGGCGTGAAGGTGATGTCCACCGGCGTGTTCAGGGGCAGCTTCGTGTCGATTTGATACTCGTCCATCACGAGCTCGGTGGCGCACGTCAGGTCCGTCTTGCGCGTCACCACCAGCTTCACCGGCTCGCCCTTCTTGAGCTGCACCGGCGACGGCTCGTAGCCCTTCTCCGTGACGGCCAGCTCCACCACGTGCACGCCGTTCTCCCGCCGTCCCACCTCCTGCGCGGCGGGCGCGCCCGGCTCCTTCGCGGAGGACTCCTTCGTGCACGCCTGCTGTGACGCCCCCGCGAGGACCGCCGCCGCGGTGAGCGCGAGCCAGGGCTTGATGATGCGGGAGAAGAAGACGCGCATGGATGAAGTCTCCAGGAGGAAGGACACGGGCGGCCCGCCAATGAAGGCAGGGCCGCCCGGAAGTAACGCCACCGCGAGCCGCTTTCAGCCCTCGGCGTCGGGCTTTGAGCCGGCCGCGTCGTCGGAGGCATCCTCGGCGGGGGCCGGGGGCGCCTCGAAGCGCAGGAGCGCGTGCAGCGGGATGAACAGCTCGTGCCCGGGCTCACCCAGCAGCACGTCGAAGCGGCCCACGCGCAGGAGCGGCGCCTCCACCGTGATGCCGTTGCGCAGCACCAGCTTCACCGTCTGCCCGATGTGCGGCAGGAACGGCCGGGGGTCCGAATAGGGGCGCTTGTCCGGCTGCCGCGCCACCTGCGCCGGCTTCTGCGTGAGCTTCGCGTCGCGCTCCAGGTTCGGCATCAGCCGCTCCCAGTCACCCCTGCGCGCGATGAGCACCACCTGGAGCTTCTCCAGCCGGCCCGTGCGCTCGAAGGTGAAGGCGATGGCCTCCTCCGCCAGCAGCGTGTCCAGCAGCGACCGCTCCGCCAGGACGACGGACAGCTCGGTCTTCTGCTCGATGAAGGCGCCCAGGAAGTCCGCGACGAGCGCGTTGTCCACCTGGCCGCGCGCCTGCTTGATGGCCGCCTTGCGCTGGCTGCGCTCCTTGCGCGCCATGAACTCCTGCACGGTGAGGCCGCTCTGGAGGATGCCGAACGCGTCTCCCAGCGACAGGCCCGGCGTCTGGCCCATCAGCTCGTAGACCTGGTCGAAGCGCTTCGCCTCCTCGGCGTGCAGCTTGCGCCAGATGCGCGCCTTCATCTTCCCTTCCAGCTCACCCTTGGCGATGCGCGCCGGCACGTGCTCGCGCGTGGCCAGCGCCAGGATCTGCTCCGGCGTGGGCGGCGGACGCGGCGTGCTGGGGCGCGGCGCGAAGCGGCCCGGAGGCCCACCCGCGCGCGGAGGCCCGCCCATCCCGGGACCCCGGGGAGGCGGACGCGCCGAGGCCCCCGGCGTGAAGCCCGGCGCCAGCGGACCGGATGGCCGGGGAGGCGCCGGGGAGGC